>CAYRFY010000597.1:0-5203 GCA_964423635.1 uncultured Armatimonadia bacterium
CTCTCCCGGCAAGCGGCTCTGCGAGCCGCCGGGAGAGGTGGACGGCCAACGGCGGCAACGGCGCCGCTCCCTGCGGCCCCACTTTGGAGATACGGCAGCACGGAAGGTGTGGAGGCAACCATGAGGATCGGCTTCGTGACCAGCAACGCTCACTTCCATGAGGCCATCGTACAGGAGCTCTCGCGGCGCGGGCATGAGGTCTTGCTGTACCGACATACCGACGATGCGCTAAAGAACTCCTACCAGCTCGGGCAGCTTGCGGCCCTCGCCGAGCGGGTGTTCGTCGACTGGGTCCAGCCACCCCTCGAGCAGGTACTCGCGGCCTTCGACTGCCCGATCTTCGTGCGCTGCCACCGGATCGAGATGTACTCGGATAGCTACATCGCGGGCCTCCCCTGGGACAAGGTGGCCTGCCTGCTGTTCGTCGCCGATCACGTTCGCGAGCGGTTCGTGGCCAAGCTCCCTACCCCGCCGCGACGTGTGGAGACGCTGGGCCACGTGGGCGTGGATACGGACTTTTGGTGCCCCGCGCCCGGCAAGAGGCTGTGGGAGCCGCCGTGGCGGGTGATCGTGGCCGGCAATATCGTGCCGAAGAAGAGGGTCTACACCGCGGTCCAGCTCGTCCACGACGTGGGACAGGATTTCCATCTCGAGCTCTACGGCTCCGGCGGGCAGCCGGGCTATGGGAACCCGGAGTACCCGGCCAATGTGTCGGACCTGATCGAGGAGCTGGGGATGGCGGCGCGCATGCGCTCGGAGCGGCATCTTCCCCCCGAGGAGCTCAGACGGCGGCTGCAAGAGGCCCACATCATCCTCAGCCCCGGCAATGAGGAGGGCTGCGCCACGGTGGTGGGCGAGGGTATGTCCTGCGGCCTGCTCCCGGCGGTCAATGCCTGGCGCGGGGCGCGGCGGGTCTACCCCGAGCAGTGGGTGTGGCGCAGCCCGCTGGAGCTCTACCGGATGCTGCGGCAATGGGCGAAGATTGCCCCGGAGGAGAAGGCGGCGCTCGCCGGGGCGATGCGTGAGTTCATCATTGCCCGCTACGACGTGCGGGATGTGGTGGGGAGGCTGTGTGACATCGTGACCGGTGAGGAGGCGGGGGGGTCGGCGGCGATTGAAGTGGCCCCGCCGGCGGCGGAGGAAGGTACCGAGCGCCACCACAGGGCGCTGGAGCTCGTCCGCCGGTACCTCCCCCCCGGCGGCAGCTTCCTGGACCTCGGCTGCGGGACCGGCTACGTGGCGCGCAAGATCGCGCAGGACGGAGCCTTCGCCTACGGCCAGGACACCTCGCGGGCGGCAGTTACCCACGCCCGGGCGCACAATCCCGACTACGCGATCTTCGAGGTCGCCGATGCCACCGCCGCCCTCATAACGGGGCCGCACCACGTGATCCTGGCGGCGGAGCTGCTGGGCGAGGTGGACCCGCGCCGGCACGAAGAGCTCCTGGTGCGCGTCGCCCACGAGCTGGCGCCCGGTGGCGCATTCATCTGCACCTTCGCCACCGACGGCGCCCGCGGGGCGTCGCTGTTCCCCAAAGTGCTCAGGCGACAGTGTATCAAAGCGGGGCTCCGGGTTACGCACTACGGCGAGAACAAAGCCTCGGGCTTCGAGATCGTGGCAACGAAGGGGGTCAAGTAATGCGAGTGCTGGTGGTGGGCAAGGGTGTTGTGGGTGACGCGACGGGCTACGCCCTGGGACAGCGCGGGCATGAGATCGTGTACCACGACCCGCCCAGGGGCCTGGAAGGGTCTATCGAGGGTGTGGACTGCGTGCTGATCTGTGTCCCGACGCCCCGGGGTGCGCTGGGCTACAACTCGCGCAGCCAGGTGTACCGCACGGCGGACCGGCTGGAGCACTGGGGCTACCGGGGGCCGGTGGGAGTGCGCTCGACGGTGGTGATGGGCACCTGCGACGAACTGCAGCTCGAGTTCCCCAGCATGACCTGGTTCAGTTGGCCGGAGTTCCTCCGGGCCGAGCGGGCCCGGGAGATGGCCGGCAATCCGCCGTACCGGGTAATTGGTTTCTCCCACTGGGACGAGCCGGCCTACGCGCCATTGCGGGCCCGGCTGCTGGCGCTGGCCGACGCTACCGACACCGACCCGACCTGCAGGCTGGTGCGGCCGCTCGAGGCGGAGTTCATCAAGTACGCCACCAATGCGTTGCTGGCGGGAGCCGTGGGCCTGGCCAATGAGCTATCCGAGCTCGCCGAGGCCTACGGCCTGAACTGGAACGCCCTGGTGCCCCCGATCGCGCAGATGGACGGCGTGCTGCCCGGCAATGTGCGGGTGATACCCCCTGGAGGCTTCGGAGGCGCGTGCCTCCCCAAGGACCTGGCGGCCCTGCTGTTCCACGCGGCGCGGGACAAGGGCGTGGAGCTTCCGGTGCTCTCGGCGGTGGAGGCGGAGAATCGGCGGAGGCGGCCCGGGGACGCTGAGGGCAGCGGCCTCGGAGCCCCCAACACCGAGGGCACGGCGAGCGTCCCGCCGAGCGGGAGCGGCCGGTAGCGCCGCCGCGACCCAGAGCATACGCACACACCGCGGTCTTGAGGAGGGATACCATGCGCGTGGCTCACTTCAGCATCTGGGCGCCGCACCGCTCGGGGATGTACCACACCACCGCCGATCTGGTTACAGCCGAACGAGAGGCGGGCGTGGACGCGGGCTTCATCGACGCCACCGACGGCCGGGCCAAGACCGACGGGCATTTCAGCTCCAGCCCCGCCCGCTTCGCCGACACCGCCGACATCTACATGCTCCATCTGGGCATCCCCGAGCCCTACTTCTCGGACGGGACGCCCACTATCGTGGCGCTCCACGGGCACCCGCTTTACTCGATGCAGATCGAGCTTTATGGTCTCGAGCCCGGCAATGACCGGCCGTTCTCCACGGTCCTGGACTACTTCTCGCGCACCGAGCCCACCTGGTTCGTCTCGTTTTGGCAGCAGGAGCAGGCCGGGTACTGGTCCGCCCTGGACGGCGCTCGCGGGCACCCGCGGATCCGCTATATTCCGCGGGGGATCCGGTTCGGCGACGGGCTGGGCGAGACCGGGCCGCGCCGCCACCTCGAGGGGGCCCCGGTCATCGTGATCGCCGACCAGTTCCGCCTCTTCAAGGACGCCCTCCCCTCGCTGTGGGGCGCCTATCGCTACTGGCTGAAGAACCCGGCGGCCCGGGTGCACCTGTACGGCCTGCCGCCCCGCAATACTCGGGCCCGCGACGCCCTGGAGCGCTGGATCGCCGACAGCCAGTTGCACCGCTGCATCGGCGGCATGTGGGAGGTGGTGGACTATTTGCCCGAAGTCCTGCGCTCCGCCGACGTGCTGCTCAGCACCGTCACCGGGGAGAGCCGGGTGCTGCTGGAGGCCCAGGCCTGCGGCTGCCCCGTAGTGGCCCCCGCCCTCGCCGCCGATGTCTGTGTCAACGAGTTCTGGCTCCCCGACCGGGTCGCCGACGCCATCTCACACGCACTGGCGCCCTCGGTGGTCACCCGCCGAGACCGGGCGGAGGCGGTGAGGGAAAGGTACGACATCCGCCGGACCGCGGCCGCGCTCAAGGAGCTCTACGAGGAGGTGCTGTGAAGTGACGCTGCCGGGACCGAAGACCTATAGCGAGGACGTGGTGCGGGCACTGCGGCTCAGCGCCGGGGAGTTCGACTGGGAGCGGGGCGATGACGAGGCCGTGGTGGGAGCCAGAGTGGCCGGCGCGATCGAGGACGCGAGGGTCCGGACGCTGCAGAGGGTGGGGCCGGGGAACTACTCCAGCACCGACGAAGTGACCGCCGCCGCCATCGCGCTTGCGGAGCGCAAGTTGGCCTGCGCGATCATGCTGCGGCAAAGGCTGATCGTGCTGTGCAGCCGCCCGGAGGAGGCCCCCCCGCCTGAGCTGGTGGACCTCGGCGCACTCAGGGGCGAGATCGAGGCCCTCCAGCGCGAGTGGGCGGAGCTCCTGGGGCCGTATGCCACCGAGGACGGCGGCCAGGCCGGCACCGCGTTCTCCTGGGGCGCCTCCGGAGTCGATGAGACCCCGGACGACTACCACAGGGGGGACTATCGGGAGACGGACCACGGGCTGCTGTGAGGCGACGGCAACGGCGGACGGCGGGGAGACGGACCAGCACGGCGGCTGGGTCCAGCCATGTGCCCTGTGTCCTTTGGCCCGGGAGGCGATTGGGGCCGCGCGGCGGGGCCGCGCGGTCCTTCGGACCTGACGACGGCCAACGGCGCCGCTCCCTGCGGTCCCGCGAGCGGGACCGCTTTCCCTCTCCTTCGCGATACGACCGCTCAGGAGAGGGCTACGGCGAACGGCCGTGGCGCGTGATGCGTGGCGCCGCGCGGTCCTTCGGACCTGACGACGACGGGCAACGGCCAACGGCCAACGGCGCCGCTCCCTGCGGTCCCGCGAGCGGGACCGCTTTCCCTCTCCTTCGCGATACGACCGCTCAGGAGAGGGCTACGGCGAACGGCCGTGGCGCGTGATGCGTGGCGCCGAGCGGTCCTTCGGACCTGACGACGACGGGCAACGGGCAACGGCACGGGGCGCTGGACACATACACACGGAGAGCACGGAGACCACAGAGAGCATCCCGCAGGGCGGGACGGGAAAGGCCTGGAAACGGCGGACGGCGGGGAAACGGACCAGCACGGAGAACAGCGAGATAGGCCTGGAAACGGCGGGCGACCGCGTGATGGAGAACGACTGCGAGGACGAACGACAGCCCGGCATCACGCCGGGCACGGATCGAGGTGGAAGATGGGCAATAAGAGCGGGTACAACGCAAGCCTCACGGTGGGGAGCTACACCGGAGCCAGTCTCACAGACGTCACCGTCACCCTCAGCGGGCAGACCATCGACGTCAGCGACCTGTCCGACATCTGGCGCTCCAAGACCTACGGACTCTTGGACTGGGAACTGACCGGCACCAAGAACGTGGCGACCGAGGCCTTCCTCGAGCTCATGAAGCCCGCCGGCGGCGCGGCACAGACCAGCGTCGCCGTCACCGTCACCAATCCCGCCGGCACCACGGTCTTCAGCGCCCTGGGCTGGATCACACACGCCGCCCTCACCTACCCCCGTGGCGCCGCCACCGAGGAGATCACCGTCGTCGGCAACGGGACGGCACCGACGGTGCCGGCGTGAACGGCAGGGGAGAGGCAGGGGAGAGGCAGGGGAGAGGCAGGGGAGAGGCAGGGGAGAGGCAGGGGAGA
>CAYRFY010000598.1:0-5189 GCA_964423635.1 uncultured Armatimonadia bacterium
CAAGAACCCTCCATTGCGGCCCGGGCTCGGTGGCTCCGGGCGCCGGCCGCCACAGGCTTCGAGTAGTGAATGGCCCTATTCCACCGTCACCGTGACCGTGGCGGTCTTGGTGCCGCCGTCACCGCGGACGGTGATCGCGTAGGTGGTGGTCTCGATGGGGTGGACCACGATGGAGCCACTCAGGGTGGAGGCGCCGAAGTTCGTATTGACCACGGAGGTCGCATTGGTCGACCCCCAGGCCAAAGTCACGGCTTCGCCGGCGGCGACTGTCTCCGGGGTGGCGCTGAGCGTCACCGTCGGCGGCCAGTGGTCGATGACGTTGCTGACGAGGGAAGCGGCCGAGCAGCCGCCCAGCGTGGTTACGGCAAGTGCGGCCAACAACAAGCAGGCAATCGCAGCGACTCGAGTCATCATCTCTCCTGTTCCGTCGCTCCGGTGCGGCACACCCTGCCGGGCGGCCACGGCGAAGCGACCGTCACGGTCTACTGTATTGGACTTCGATGCCCGCCAAAGGTTCCTCTTCCCGGCGCGAACCCGCGATTGTCCGGCGGCCCGAGGGCGCCGTGCGGGCTCTTGTCTCCCGGGGAACACAGGCCGCCTTCCGTGGGCAATTGCAGAGGTCGGGCTCCCTGCGAAGACGAATGGTTGGGCGTGTTGGTTCTGCGCTCCCCAGCCTGCCAGCAAGGAGGATGCCGGTGGCTCTCCTGTGGTGCCTCTTACTTGCCCTCTTGTCCGCCTCCGCCCCTGCCCAGACTCCCTGGGAGCTGCTGCCGCTGGGCGACGACGCCGTCACCGAGGGCGTGGAGCGATGGGACAGCCACACCGTGCCGGACCTGACCGTCTCCGAGGATGCCAAGGTGGGGTCTTGCTCCGTGGTGGGCACGTATGGCTTCACGCACCGCGCCTCGGTCTCCGCTGGGGAGGCGCGGTCATGGAACCTGACCGGCTATGAGACGCTGCGCTTCTGGGCGCGGGCCGATAGGCCCAATGGCAATGTGCTGTGCATGCTGTGCGGCCGCGATCTAGAAAACCGTCGCGACGCCCCGATCGCTCTCAGCGAGCAATGGCGGCTCTTCGAGTTGCCTTTGGATGAGACCACGTTCTGCCAGAACGCCCAGGGCGACTTCAGCTTCACCCGGGTGCGCTCCATCGCCTTGTACAACAACTCTCAGTTCGAGAGCCGAATCTGGCTGGACGGACTGGAGGCGGTGGGTTCTCGTCCGCCTGAGCCCGTGGTCGACGAGGCGCTGGCGCTGCCACCGGTGGGAGACCCCCGTCGGCTGGCCATCGCCCCCACGGACCCGGAGCCCCATCTGTCCCAGGCGCTGGCCCAGCGGCAGCAGGTCAAAGCCCGCTACTATCCGCCGCCTCTGGGCTTCAACCCGGAGAACGCTTTCGACGATCCCCTGGTGAGCTTCGAGCACGCCGCCGACTGGACGGCGGTGTTGAGCGATGCCACCGGCTATGGATGCCTGTCACAGGACCAGTCCCTGCGCGGCGTCCCCAATCTCAAGCTGGAGATCGCCGCCGATGCAAAGACACCGCGGATCACTTTGCTGCCGCCGGAGCCGGTGAGGATCAAAAGCGACTTTGACATTGTCGAGTGCTGGGTGTACGCCCACAAGGCGGGGGGCTCGATTGCCTTCCACTTTCGCAGGCCGGATGGCTCGCCGGTGGTGGTAGGCCGACGTTGCGGTGAGGTTCTGGCGGACGCGAGCCCGGAGCCGCTGCATGAGTTCTGGAACCTGGCCCGCCTCGTCCTGCCCGGCACGCTGGAGGCGGGCACGGAGCTTGTGGCCATCCACCTGCGGCCCAACCTCCCGGAGTCCTATGACGACCCCACTTACGTGCTGCACCTGGACCAGCTCCGGGTCGGCCACTTCGCCACCGAGATGCAGAGGCCGGCTCCGGTATTCGCCAACACGGGTCCGGCGGCGGCGAGTCTTCCTGTCTCACCCGGCGGAGCCTGTCCGCAGTCGTCCGAGCCGGTGCGGGCCTTCGTCCGCCATGCCGGGAATTCCTACCGCTTCCGCTATATCACCGCCGACGGTGAGGATGTCACGTACCGCTACACCCCGGGCAACGGGACGCTGTCGGACCTGTCCATCCGCCCCCGGGGCAAGAGCGCCTTTAGGCCCGCTGTGGGCAGCGGGCCTGTGTTCTCGTTCTCCGGCACCGACTTCGACGCCTCCGGCCCCGGTTGTGTGGCACAGGTGGTTTCCCAGAAGCTGGAGGATGGCGTTCTGACGATCACCTGGCGCTACAGCACCCACAAGGGCTCGCAGGACATCACCTATCGCATCTCGCTGGCCGGCAAGACGCTGCGCATCGCGGTGGACTCGGAGCAGCGAGATGTGTGCCGCTGGATCTTCGGCGAGGCCCACGGCGTCCGGGACGCCCGGGTGATCGAGGTCCCCTATATGCTGTATTGCCCCAATGTCCTGCTCACTCACGGCCTGTTCGTCAGCTTCTACTCCGACTGGTACGAAAGCAATGTCTCCACGCTCCCCTATGGCGCCATGAACCACGTGGCGGGCCAGGTGGCGCGGTACAACTGGCGCAGCGATCAGAAGTACGCCTACTATCCGCTGACCGACGGCCGACGCCATCCTCTGCGTGAGGTGTTCTATGTCACCGCCGCCGAGGACTTCGACGATGTGATGCTCACGGTGAGCAACCCGCCGTCACCGATGAAGCAGATTCTGGGCAAGCGCCTGTTCCGGATGGTCCTGGCCGCGACGCCCGGCATCTTCCGGCGCGCCAGGGCCTTCGTGGACCTGTGCGATGGCTACGGCATCAGCGACTACTACTTCCTGTTCCACGGGCCGCTGTTTTTCCGGCGCTATGGCTCGGAAGAGCCGTTCCCGGGCGATCTGCACGTCTCGGCGCTCCACGAGCCCGAGGGCGGCGATGAGGGGTTGGCGGAGCTGTTCGCGTACATGAGGTCAAAGGGCGTCTTGCCCGGCTACTACGACGGCTACCCCTCGCGAGACCCAACCAGCGCGTACTTCCGGCGGGAGTGGACCAGCTACCGGCCGGATGGCAAGTGGAACACCATGTGGCGCGCCCCGGCTCTGAAGCCGTGGGCCTTCCCGGAGCTGGCGGCCACGCTCTACCGGGAGCGGGCGCGGCGCTTCTCGCCGGGGGTGTCGTATCAGGACGGCATCACCGCCTGGATCATCAGCAATATGAGCGATTTTGACCACCGCGACCCGGAGGCCGGTACGCTGCGGGGGACGATTGAGGCCCTGGCCACCGGTTGGCAGCGGGTGCGAGAGAACGTGGGCGGCCCGGTATTCTGCGAGGGGCGCGGCAGCGATTTCTTCACCGCCGGCCTCAATGACGGCGACTACTCCAAGCTCAAGGGCTACTGGGACGACAAGCCCTGCGATCAGGACCGGGTGGAGCTGCTGGTCGACTTCAGGCTCAAGAAACTCGGGCCGCTGTCCAGTCCCGTCAGCGTCAACATCGGCTACGCGGGTTTCGCGGCCACCAATGACATCTCCTATGAGAGCTACTACGCCAGGGAGGACAGCTATGGGCACCTACACCACTTCCTGGCCACGCAGATCGCCTTCGCCACCATCGGCATGCTGGAGCCGTACTGGCCGCTCTGGGAGGACCCCAGACAGCAGTTTGACAAGACCATGTCCTGCTACTTCCTGATGCGTCAGCTTCAGGAGCGCTATCTCATGGAGCCGGTGACAGAGGTGAAGTACTTCGATGGCGAGCGCCTCCTGACCACCGGTGACGCCCTGCGGGCGGACGTGGTGAAGAGAAACCAGGTGCTCATCGGCTACCAAAACGGACTGCGCGTTCATGTGAATCTCAACTGGGACGGCGCGAGCTGGCCCGTCGAGGACGGGGGAGAGACTTACGACCTGCCTCCCGGTGGCTGGCTGGCGGTGCAGGGCGAGGACTTCCTGGAGTTCTCCGCTACCCTCGATGGCCGGCGCGTGGACTTCGTCGACAGCCCGGACTACACCTACCTCGACCCCCATGGTGTGCCCATCGAACTGGGGGGTATCCGGACCGACCGGCAGACGGTGCGTTGGAAGACGGGACCGCACAACGGGGAGCTGCTGTACGGACCGTAGGGTGCGGGGAGGCGCCGAACGCGCGCCCTGCATCGAACATCTGTGCCCCAAACCGTTGGCTCCCTGGGCGCCTCCGTGGTATAATCGCCGCCATGCGAATCCTCGGGATCGACCCCAGCCTCAGTTGCACCGGCTACGGTGTGGTGGACCATGACCCACCCCGCACCGCTGCGCTGGATGCCGGGGTCATCCGCACGGAGGCTTCGGCCTCGCTGGAGGTCCGTCTGGCCACCCTGTCCCGGGGGCTTGTGGAGATCATCGCCGAGTGGGACCCGGATGTGCTCGTGGTGGAGCAGCTTTACTCCAAGTACGAGCACCCCAAGACGGCGATCCTGATGGGGCATGCGCGGGGCGTGGTACTTCTGGCCGCCGCCCAGCGGGGGCTGGAGGTGGTCGCCTACCAGGCCAGCTCGGTCAAGCGCAACCTCACCGGCAACGGCCGCTCCAGCAAGCAGCAGGTGGGCGCCATGGTGGCCCAGGCTCTGGGGCTTGCTGAGATCCCCGAGCCCGCGGACGTCACCGACGCCCTGGCCCTGTGCCTGTGCCACACCTCTCCTTTGCGTCGCGAGACCCAGGACCGCAAGCTACCGGAGCGCATCGCTCGGGCCATTGCCGCCCATGGAGGCACCAAATCGTGATTCGCCGCATCCGCGGCCGTCTGGCCGAAGTCCTGCCTGAGTCCGTCCTTGTGGATGTGTCGGGGATAGCCTACGAGGTGTTCCTGCCGCCTCATCTGCACCACGACTATCTCGCCCGGCCCGCCGGTACCGAGGTGGAGTTCTGCACCTATCACTATCTCTCCGCCGACCCCTCCAAGTCCGTCCCGGTGCTGCTGGGCTTCGAGAGCGAGACCCAGCGCGAGTTCTTCGAGCTGCTCATGGAGGTGCCCCGCATGGGCCCCCGTGCCGCTCTGCGGGCCTTCAGTCTTCCCGTGGGCACGCTGGCCAGGGCCATCGAGGTCGAGGATGTGCGGGTGCTCAAATCCTTGCCCGGGGTGGGGGCGCAAAAGGCCAGAGAGATGGTGGCCAAGCTGCAGGGACGGATGGGTGCCTTCGTCGGCGCCGAGGACCTCGAGGGGGAAGCCCCCGCGCA
>CAYRFY010000599.1:0-5150 GCA_964423635.1 uncultured Armatimonadia bacterium
AACACGTCGCCGGGCCTGGCTTCGTCGATAGCCTGGACGGGCTTGTTCCAGTCGCCCGGATAGGTCCATACGGTGAAGGCGGGACCGACGCACTTGAGGCCCGAGGAGAGGGGCATGATACCCGGCAGCCAGCCCCGGCGGTGCTGGGCATCGGAGACATTGGCGGCGCAGGTCCTCGAGTACATCTCCCGGAGCTGCTCGGTGCCTCCGCGCTTGAAGTGCTCGCTGGCCACGGCCTCGCCGGTCGCCATGGCCTGGAGAATATCCGCAGTCGCCTTAGCGCCGTCTGGAGCCTTGGTGATGGCGCCGCCCACGATGACGATGCTCGCCCCGGCGGCGATGGCCCTCGGTGCGGTCTCGGAGTTGATGCCCCCGGCGACAGCAACGGGGATGTCCACCGCTTCCACCACGGCGGCCAGAGTCTCAAAGGGATCGCCACCGAGCATCTGCACATCGATCGGGCAGTGTACCCCGATGATCCCCGCCCCCAACTCCTGGGCGCGTACGGCGCGCCGCACCGGGTCGGCGACCTCGGCCAGATCCACCATGATGCGGGAGCTGTAGCGGGCTCCCGCCGCCACACACTCCTCGATCGTGGCGTCCGAGGCTGCCCCCAGCACAGCAACGACATTGGCCCCCGCGATGGAGGCCATCTCAACCTCCACGCGCCCGGCGTCCATGATCTTCATATCCGCGATCACGGTGGCATCCGGGAACTCGGTGCGCAGGGCGCGCACCGCATTGAGACCCTCGCTCTTAATCAGCGGCGTCCCGGCCTCCAGCCAGATGCTCCCGGCCGTGACGGCCTCGCGCGCCAGCCTCATGGCCTGGTCGAGGTTGATGAAATCCAGGGCAAGCTGAAGTACCGGATAGCTGCTATCCACCTGTATCACTCCTTGAGCGTGGTGCATCCCATAGCCCGCAGCGGTCCGCGGGCGGGTCTGGTCTGTTGGGTCTCGCCCGTCCGCGCCGGAACCGGCAGACGTCAGGGCAAGTGGCCACCGACGACGTCACCGGGGCCTGTCGTCTGTAGCAGTCGTCATGCTAAGGATAAAACCCGGCGGGGATATTCGCAAGAGGGATGCGCAAGTACGAGGGGCGGCGCCGGCCACTGCCGGACGCCGCCCCTGGGCTGAAGCTGCTTTCGAACGGTCCGAATCCGCCCCGCACAGGGGGCGACGTGACCTAGACCGGGAACTTGATGTTGGCGGTAACGGCCACGCCGCCCACACCCTTGATCGAGTCCGTCTCCACCCGGTTGGTGGTGACCGGCACCAGGCCGCGCGCACGCACGGCGTCGCCAAACCTGATCTCGATCTCCGCCACGGCCTGCACCTTCTGCACCTGCTCCTCCGGGCCCTGCACCTGTACCGCACCCACGGCGGTGCCGCTGCCCACTCGGATTACAGGGACGACTTTCGTCATGCCCTCACCCTCGATGCCTCGCTGGCTGAGCAGACCGTTGATGAAGTGGTCGATGTCCGGCCCGAACTGCTTGACCACCAGGGCGATGCCGCCGATCTTCAAAACGGTCATCAGGGCCCCGCCCAGGTCCAGAGCGGCCGCCGGAGGCGGAGCTGCGCCGATGCCCACGAGGAAGCACAGCGCGCATGCCAACGCCACCAGACAGTGATAGGGCTTGCGCTTGAGCATTCGTATCGCCTCCTAGAGCTTGAAGTCGCCCAGGCCGGTTACGCCGACGCCCTGGACGCGGTCAATCGTGGTCCCTGGGACCTTGGTGGAAATGGGGATGTACAGGTCCAGCTCGATGAACTTCTGCCAGTGGGTCTCGAGTTGCGCTACGGCCTGCACGAGCGACACCTGCTCGCTGGGGCCGGCGATGCGCGCCATGCCGATCCTGGTGCCCTCGAGAATGCTGACGATGGGCACCCACTTGTCGGTGTACTCGACCCTGTCCACGTCGGCGGTACCGGCTTCCGTGTCCGTCTCGGCACCCGTCGCCGCACCGGTAGCGGAGAGCTGCTCCTGCGGTGCAGCGGGTGCATAGTGGGCCGCGAGGGCTCCGGAGATCGCCCGGGCCCACTCCCCGGCCAGCTCGCTCGCGCTCCTCCCGTGGCTGTCGGCCTCGGACTTTTCGATGCTGATGAGCAGTTGCTCCCTGGCCTGCACAACCTGCAGGCCGTAGAGACTGCCGGCGATGACCTCGGAGGGCAGCAGGCCCGCCTCGATCTGGCGGCTCAGGCGGGTGGCCAGCATCCGTGCGCGCACAGGAGGCGCGTAGCCGCCGGCGGTCGTCCGCACCTGGAGCACCTCTCGCCCATCGATGAGCAAGAGCCCCACCTGCCGGCCGTCACGGGTGTCCTCTTGGTGCTCCACGCTGGGCGGACCTACCGGCTCCGCGGCCTCAGTTGCCTCCACTGCCTCAGCCGGCTCCTGAGACTCCACCGGCTCGGCAGGCTCTTCTGTCTCAGCCGGCGCCTCGGTGCCCAAGACCTGATGCAGCGCGTTGGTGATCCCGGAGACCCAGCTTGTGGCCAGGCTCTCGGCGGAAACATCAAAGGCCGTCGCCTCCATCTCGGCAACGGAGATGATCATGCGGTTCCCGCCCAAAACATACCAGGTGCCGTCCACCTCGAAGACCTGGAAGTCCTCGGCTCGGGCACCGCTATCCACGGCCATGTTGATACGCGCGGCCGCGAGGCTGGCCCGCTCATACGGGTCCATGTCGTTGTTGGTGAACAGTGTGGTGATCACCACTTGCTCGCCGATGAGCACACGGCCCTGAACCGTGTCCTTGACCTTCGCCATCTCCGCGGTAGCCACAGTCCGTGCCACCGCCACATCGGCCTCCTCCTCCTGGGCGCAGACGGCGACCGTGCCCAGACCGGGCGCGACGTACCGCACCCCATAGCCCACGGCTAGAGACGCCGCACACAGCCCAAGCGCCCCCAGTACCGCCAGGATACGTCTCCTTACGTTCATCCGACCGACCTCCTATGCTGCCGGGATACAGACGACAAGAGGGCCGCTCGGCACGAGCGACCTTCGCCGATGACGAGCGACGGTACCGCGGCATGTGGCCGTACCACCCCCGATAGCAGCCCCGGCCCTCAATGCGGCACACGCCGCCGTCACATTCCGGATAGGGGGGCTTCCCGAGCCTGTCGATGAAGTCCTTTCGCACCCTCGGACACGCGCAGGCGGGTGACGTCCCGTGGGAAAGGGCGTCCTCAGTGCGGCGGCAACACGTCTGTAAGGCCATGACGACAATCTTCCTGCGCGCTTCGAGCTATGGCAACGAGGCACGCAGGCGGCCCAATCGAGTTAGCCGACAGGCTCTTCCCCACGCCGTCCGGCGGTCTCCGGAAGATCAGAGCGCCGCCGCGGACATCATCCGTTGCCGCGCCCTGCCGGACGGATCCCTCTTTGAATGTTCCCCTCCCGGCATCGGCGGAAACCACCATCTCAAGGCCCGTGTCTGGGCTAGGCCCGCCTGGCCGGCCGGGCGAGGACAAGGCGCGGAGGGTGCGGGCGCCCGGACCGGCCCGATGCATGGCGCCCGGTATGCCGACCGGCCACGCCCTCCGGACGACCACGCCCGCCGAAGCCCGCGCCCCCTACTGCGTCACCCGGATGTCGTCGATGATGAAGCTCACCTCGTCTCCGTCCTCATAGGCCGACTCACTGACGAAGAACTCCAGATGGTTGACGGCCGGGAGCCGCTTGCCCGTCAGGTCCACCGTCACCTGTTGCCAGCTTCCCTTCGGGAAGGTCAGCGGCATCGAGAGCCCGTCGCCGTCGGCGCTTTTGACCGCGAAGATCACCGCCTGCTGCGGCAGGTTCTCCCGCGTCGTCTCGGCATAGACCCAGAAGGTCAGCGCGCGCTTGTCCCTCCAGTCCAGAGGCGGCGAAGGCTGCAGGCGCAGGTGTGGCCACCCCACCGGATGGGCCGCCTCACCGCCCTTGTGATCCACGACCACGCGGAAGCGCAGCGCGGCCGCGCCCTGGTGAACGATGACGGATTCACGTATCACCGAGGCTTCGGGGAATCCGGTCTTCCACTGCCCCACATCGTCGCAGTCATCCACCAGGCCGGGCTCGGGCTCGCCCAGGGTCAGCAAGACGTCGTCGAAGGCCGCCCGGCCCTCGATGCCGTAGGACTGCAGATACAGACGGACGAAGGCCACGCCGGGCTCGATCTGCTTGATGAAGCGTCGCCGCTGCCAGTCGCCGCCACCGTCGATCTCGCCCAACAGAGCCGGGGAGAAGCTCTCTCTCCCACGGATCGGCAGGTCCAGCGGCATGCGGTCCTCGTCGTAGCGAAACAGGAACACCCGCGGCGCCCTTGCCGTCCCCTGGCATTGTGCCGAGAGCCGCACCACGCACTGAGTGCCCACCGTCACCGGCAGGTACGGCGACTCCCAGTCGGCCCAGCCCGCGGCCTGAGTGCGCGAGACGGCGCACGCCTCACCGCCCATGCCCGGCACCGCCTCAATCTGGGCCGCGGCCCCCTCCGTGGAGCGGCTGACCCAGGCCGTCATCCCACCCTCGGCCTCGAAGTCGCAGGTGAAGGGCACCGAGGCCACGGTGTCATCGATCCGCGGGGCCTCGGGAGACAGCGGCGGCTCGGTGAGCAGGACGCGCCGCCACGCCTCCTCCGGCAGCGCCCGCCGCACACGCCGGAGCATGTCGGCGACCACCTCGCGCCGCGCCAGAAGCACCGCCGGGTTCGAAGTGTATCGGGTGAGGCTCGCCGACAGCTCATCGGGCACCGCCGTGGCCGCCAGGGCCTCCTTCGCCAGGTCGCCCTGCTCGGGGGCTCGTCGCTGCAGTTCCAAAGCGGCGTCCCGCAAGAGACAGAGGTAGTCGTAGTCCTCGATCCCGTCGGTGATGATCTCCTGCCGCACCGACGAAAGTAGCGTGGCGTCGGGCCCGGGGTAAAGCAGGATACCGTCGCCGTTGAAGGCGAAGTCCTTCACCGGCCGCGGGTTCCACGGCACCTGGGGCCAGCGCTCCTCCTGGCCCTCACAGTTGGCCCGCCACAGGTTCGTGGCATAGTACAAAAAGCCCGTGCACCGCTCCTGCCACGTCTGCCAAAACAGCAGCCGGTGCTCCAGCGCCGGATAGTCCACGAAGATGTTGGCGAAGGGGTGGGCCGGGGTACAGGCCACGTAGGTCCACACCTGGTC
>CAYRFY010000600.1:0-4062 GCA_964423635.1 uncultured Armatimonadia bacterium
ACGGCGGACGGCGGACGGCAGAGCACGGAGAGCACGGAGTTCAACGCAGTACGGCAAGATAGGGGAGAGGCCCCAGGCCGGAGACAACGGCTGAGAACGGAGGTGAGGTGGAAGGGCCGCGCTAGCCCATCCGCCTCGCCTCTACCTCGAGGCGCACCATCGGCACATGCCGGCACCCCGCGGCATCGGCGGGATGGGCCTGCGCGTAGGCGTCCACGACCTGCCCGATCAACTCCTCTGCCAGATTCCCCGGGACGCGTGATGTATACGGCATCCACGTCGTCCGTACCCAGCCCGCGAGGCCCGCTCTGCCCTCCTGCACCATGTCCTTGTCCATTGACTCCACGCGCTCCGCCACCAGCCCGGCCTCGCTCAGCCACAGTCGGTACTCGTCGGGACCGTGAAAGCCCCAGGGAAAGGTGAAGCCCCCGAAGTAGCCTCCCCATTGCGGTGTCTGGATGATGCGCTCGAAGACCTCTGCCACGGCCGCCGCGTTGCCCCGTCCGCCCATCTGCAGAAGGCATCGACCGCCGGGGCGTAGGGCTCTGGCGATGCCCTCCAGCACCGGCCGGTGATCCACGATCCAGTGCAATGCGGCATTGGAGAAGACCACATCGAACTGCTCGGAGAAGCCCAGGCAGCGTGCGTCGCGGAGGGCGAAACGCAGGTTGGGGCGGGCCTGCCGTGGGAAGGCCTCCATGGCGAAGCGCAGCATCTCCTCGGAGTTGTCCACACCCAGGGCGGAGCCGCGCGGCACTCGCCGCGCGATCTGTGCCGTAACCTTGCCGTCTCCGCAGCCGATGTCCAGCACGTCCTCATCACCGCGCAAGTTCAGCTTGTCGATGAGCTCAGTGGCCCACGTCGCCTGCGCGGAGGAGTTCCCGGCGTAGTCCGCCGCATTCCACCTCGTCGTCATGGTATCCCCCTGTGGTACGTCGAGGCCTGATTGCCGTCCCCGTCGCGAGGGCCGGCGACTCGCCGGCTATCGGGAAGCCCATTGGGAGACGCGGCAGGATGCCGCGTCGCTTTGGCAGGCTACTATATCGCCTGGAAGGTTCGCCTGCCAAGGGGCTTGCGCCAAAGCAGCGTCGGCGCCAGATAGCCCTGAATGTTTGCGTAAGCGGCGAAGGTATCGCCCCCTCGGGTGCCGAATATGTGTTCGTATTCTACAAGGGGCACCCACTCATGCTTGCACGCGTCCATTCAGCGACAATCATCGGCATCGACGCCCATCCCGTGGAAGTGGAGGTCGATACTTCCCGGGGACTGCGCAAGTTCGAGATCGTCGGTCTTCCCGACGCGGCGGTCAAGGAGAGTCGGGAGCGAGTTCAAGCGGCCATCACCAATTCCGGCTTCGTCTTCCCCGACGAGCGCATTGTGGTGAACCTCGCCCCCGCCGACATCAAGAAGTCCGGTCCCGCCTTCGACCTCCCCATCGCCTTCGGCATCCTTCTGGCCAGCGGGCAGGTGAACACGGACGACATCGAGGAGACGGTGATCGTCGGCGAGCTGTCGCTGGACGGCAGCGTCCGATCGGTGAGCGGGGCACTGCCCATGGCCATCGGCGCCCGCATCTGGGGCAAGCAGTCCATCGTCGTCCCGACAGGCAATGGGAAGGAGGCCGCCGTTGTCGACGACTTCGAGGTCTACGCGGCCGACACGCTCTACGACTGCGTCTGTCTCGTGGAGCAGGGGTTCATGCAGGACCCCGTCGAGGTGACGGAGGAGGATATCGACCTCGAGACCCAGCCCTATGCCGTGGACTTCGGGGATGTGAAGGGCCAAGAGCACGTGAAGCGCGCGCTGGAGGTGGCTGCGGCGGGCGGGCACAACGTGCTGATGATGGGTCCTCCGGGCTCGGGCAAGACGATGCTGGCCCGGCGCATGCCCGGCATCCTGCCGCGGATGACTCTGGAGGAGGCGCTGGAGGTCACCAAGATCTACTCCGTGGCCGCCCTGATGCGTGAGCGCACGGCCCTCGTTCGCGAACGCCCCTTCCGCAGTCCGCACCATACGGTGAGCATCGCCGGCCTCGCGGGCGGCGGCTCCATCCCGCAGCCGGGCGAGGTGAGCCTGGCGCACAACGGCGTCTTGTTCCTCGACGAGATGCCGGAGTTCGCCCCGGCGGCTCTGGAGGTCCTCCGCCAGCCTCTGGAGGACGGCGATGTCACCATCTCCAGGGCCCAGATGACCCTCACCTTCCCGGCGAACTTTCAGCTAGTCGGAGCGATGAACCCCTGCCCCTGCGGATTCTTCGGCGACCCGGTGAAGCGTTGCACCTGCTCGCCGAGCGCCGTGAGCAAGTACCAGAAGCGCCTGAGCGGCCCGCTATTGGACCGCATCGACATCCATGTGGAGGTCCCGCGGCTGTCGCCGGACGAGGTGATCGACCGGGCGCCGGGCGAGCCTTCGAAGGCGATCCAGACCCGGGTTCTGGAGGCCAGGGAGCGGCAGCGGGCCCGGCTTGTGGGTACGCCCTTCCGCCACAACGCCGACCTGCCCTCGAAAGCGCTGGTGGACTTCTGCGCGCTGAGCCCGGAGTGCTCGGCCCTGCTGCGCACGGCGATCGACCAGTTCGGCCTCTCGGCCCGAGCCCACGACCGCATCATCAAACTGGCAAGGACGATCGCGGACATCGAGGGAGTGGAGGACATCGCCGTCCCGCACGTGGCCGAGGCGGTGCAGTATAGGAGCCTGGATCGGAGGATGGTGGGGTAGGGGAGGGGCCGTCGTTGGCCGTCGGCTGTTCGCGTAGGTCGGGCGTTCCAGCCCGACGCCGTTGGCCGTCTGCCCGTCGAAGGGGCCGCATGGGCGCGCAGCGTCTCCCATCGGCCCAGCCGTCCGCCTTTGTCGCCGGTCTCCGGCCGTTCACCTCGCCCCCCGGGAGAGTCGGGCGTTCCTGCGGACCGTTTGGGGGTGAGGGGCACGGCGGCGAAGCCCGGACAACGGGGTGTTCGGTCCGGAGGACGATTGGCGCCGCTGGGCGGCGCCGCCCAGCGACGGGCTTCAGCCTGGCGGGATGAGCGCCCGCTGCCGCGTGGCGCCCGCGAGGGCGCTCGCCCTCGCGCGCGAGGTGAGCCGGCCGTACTGGCCCCGGTGAGGCGAACGACTACGATGGCTGGGCAGGGTAGGGTGTCGGGGCCGAAGTCCAGTCGCCTCCCCTTGCCGTGCTGTCGACAGGCGAGGGCCACGAGGGACGAGCCTACCCACTGCTCGCACATTCCACACTCTGGGGAGGGAGCGGAATGCCTGACGAGTTCTTCGACGAGCAGAGCGACGCTTCGCGCGTGAAGACCGCGATCATCACCGACTACTTCATGGCTTGGTCGAGGGTGATGCTCAGCAGAACGTCGGGCACCATCGGCTACGTTGACCTATTCGCTGGGCCCGGCTACTATGCCGACGGGAGCCCGTCAACACCCATCCAGATACTAACGCGCGCTGCCAGCGACGAGAGGCTCCGACGGCGGCTCGTGACTGTCCTCAACGATGGCGACAGCGGACACATCGCTGCCCTGAGCCACGCGATCGCCGGCATCCCCGGCATCGAGCAGATGGCGCACCGACCGAAGCTCGTACGCGCGGACGTAGGGGACGAGACAGCCCGGGCACTAGCTGGCATGCGGCTGATCCCCACTCTCCTGTTCGTCGACCCGTGGGGCTACAAAGGGCTCACGCTGGAGCTGATCGCCGGCGTAGTGCGCCAGAACTGGGGCTGTGACGCCCTCTTCTTCTTCAACTACAACCGCATCCATGCTGCCTTGCACAACGATGAAGTGCGACCCCACATGGACAAGCTCTTCGGCGCTGGCCGGGTCAATGACCTGAGAAAAGCACTCGCGCAATCGCCGCCTTGGGAACGCAACGCGCGCATCGTCGGGGAATTGAGGGGAGCCCTGCGAGAGCGGGGGTGCCGGTTCGTGCTGCCCTTCTGCTTTCACCGCCCCGGCGAGAGCCGCATCAGCCACTACGTCGTCTTCGTCAGCAAGCATCCGCTGGGTCACAAGATCATGAAGGAGATCATGTACAAGGCCTCCTCCGAGCAGCAGGAGTGCGGCGCAG
>CAYRFY010000600.1:4072-5134 GCA_964423635.1 uncultured Armatimonadia bacterium
GCGAACTGGCCGCTGCCGATGCAGGTCTTCGACCCGGTTGCGCGTCTGGTAGAGATGCTCCCCGCGGAGTACTCCGGGCGGTCGCTCACCATGGGAGAGCTGTTCGCTGAGCACAACGAGCAAGGCCCGTACATAGGCAAGCACTACAAGGAAGCCCTGAAGGCGCTCGAGGCGGAGGGCCGTATCATCTGCTCGCCGCCAGCCGCTGAACGGCCGAAGAACACCATGGCCGACTTAGTCGTAATCCACTTCCCAGAGAAGAGCCCCTAGCCCATGTCCCACACCAAGATCGAATGGACCCAGTGCACCTGGAACCCCGTCACCGGGTGCTCCAAGGTCAGCCCCGGCTGCCTGAACTGCTATGCCGAGCGGATGGCCAAGCGGCTCAAGGCCATGGGGCAGCCCAACTATGCCAATGGCTTTGACGTCACCTGCCACCCGCACACGCTCAAGCTGCCCTTGACGTGGTCGCGGCCGATGGATGTGTTCGTCAACTCGATGAGCGACCTGTTCCATGAGGAGGTCCCCTTCGAGTTTGTCGCCGAGGTCTTCGCCGTCATGCGGGCGGCCCATTGGCACCGCTTCCAGGTGCTGACCAAGCGCTCCGAGCGGCTGGCCGAGCTGGCCGGCGACCTGCCCTGGCCGCCGAATGTGTGGATGGGTGTCAGCGTCGAGAACGCCGACTATCTGTGGCGCATCGACGACCTGCTTCGCGTCCCGGCGGCGGTGAGGTTCCTCTCCCTGGAGCCGCTTCTCGGGCCCGTCTCCGACCTGGATCTCAACGGCATCGGCTGGGTGATCGTGGGCGGCGAGTCCGGTCCGGGCGCGCGGCCCATGCGCCCCGAGTGGGTCACGGAGATACGCGGACGCTGCCTGCGGGAGAAGGTGCCGTTCTTCTTCAAGCAATGGGGTGGGGTGAACAAGAAGCGGGCGGGGAGGGTCCTGGAGGGGCGGACGTGGAATGAGATGCCGGGGTAGGGGAGGAGGCCAACGCCTGCGGCCCGCCGGGCGGACGGCCAACGGCTGCGGGCCTGGAGCCCCGCGGACACGGAGGCTTCCGTT
>CAYRFY010000601.1:0-2275 GCA_964423635.1 uncultured Armatimonadia bacterium
CAGGGGATTCTTCGAGCTGCTCTTACCGGGAGCGGACGCTCTCAGAATGACACTCTTGGCGAAGGCGGGCTTTTCGGCCGCGCTTCTAGAAGTCCACGTCGTAGGTGACCTTTACTCGGCTGTGGCCCAACTCGTCTGTAGTGTAGGCCACTCGGAACTGATCGCGGAGCTTGTAGGAGATGCTGAGCACATACTGCTCTCCGGCCCCGCCACCGATAGACCTTTGGTAGGAAACGAGCAGGTCCTTGATCAGGTACTTGCCCAATTTCACCCCCATCGCCTGGTTGAACCCGAAGGAGATGGTGAATTCTGAGAGCCCCAGGGCTCTGGCCAGCTCGCTCTCTATCGGCTTGAAGATGGCGGCCCGGAACCCCGCCGCCAGGGCCTGCAGGGCCTTTTCGGAGAGGGCATCCGTAAGGTTCCCAGTGCCCCCGCCGCCCGACAGCGCGCTGAGCGTCTGGGAGCCGAGCATGACGAGGAGCTGCTCCTCGCTCAAGGGCGGGTCGGACCAGGTGCGCACCTTGATGTCGTCGGGGAGGCGTCCCTCCACCGCGATCATGATCTGGACGGTCTCATCGTCCTCGCCGGGGACCTGGGTATTAGAGATGCTTTTCTCGGCACGTATGTCCACATTACCCGTGAGTCCGAGGGGTACTCGCTCGGAGCGCATTGGCCCCAGTCTGGGGCCGAATTTGTAGTCAATATCGGCTTTGGTGACCTTCATCACCTCGGCCGGCAGGTCCACGTCGCCGCCACCGGTGGAGATATCGCCGGACAGCACCGGCCGTTGCAGGGTCCCGGTCAGGTGGGCCACCCTCGTCGTCGCGATGGGGACGACCACGCCCAGGCCCCGGATCTCCACATCACTGCCCACGTCGAGAGCTACGTCGAGATCGGGCGACGGCACGCCGGGAGGGGCCCCGTAGATCGCGCTGTCGCCGCCGCCCGTGGGTATGGCCAGGGCCAATTGAGCATCGTTGAGCACCAGACGACCGTCCAGCCGTACACGGGGCTCGAGGCCCGCCTCGGCCTCGGGCTTGTGCAGCCGCACGCTGCCATCCAGCAGCCCCTGTACCTGTTTGCCGTAGCTCAGGCGCGCCGCCTGAGCCTCCAGGACTATATCATATTCGTTTCGGTGGAAGCTTTTCAAGGACAAGTCCGACAAGTTACCGTAACCCGAGAGCGTGGCGCGCCCGTCTCCCAGGGCGACCGTCACGTCTTCGAAGGTGAGCTGGTGGGTCCCCGCAGGCTCCAGACCGGCGACCGCGTCCTTGCGCCGGGTGTGGAAACCAATGGCGCCGGAGACCTGACCGATGGCCATGCCCGACACATCCATGGGCCTGTCGCTGTGCACGGTCAAGTCGGCGTGGTACTCGTTCTTGCCCAGGTCCCCCAGGTGGTCCAGGTAGGCCCAGGCGTCTGTTGTCGAGGCCCGCACCTCCCCCCAGCGCGCCTCGGCCATCCGGATGACACCGCGGTTTCTTCCGGCCTCACGAACGAAGCTGACGCCGACCTGCACGTCGTCCAGCGGGTGACCCCAGTTGGGGCCCTTGACGTAGCCATCCACCAGGTCCATGGAGCCGTTGAGCTCCGGCTGCCCCCAGACGCCGGAGACCTCGACGGCGCCGGACATGCCCCCGCTGGCCTCGAGTCGGGACCAGATGCTGCCTTCAGTGGCGTACTTGCGCGGGTCTCGATCTCGGGCCATGGCGTCGAGGATGGGGGTGAGGAAGCTCAGGTCGATCTCGGCCATCTGGGCCTTCAGAGCCACAGGACCGTCGGGAGGCAGCCATGGCGCACTCCACTGCCACGGCAGCGAGCCCTCCATGGTGATCTCGCGTTCCACGCGCATCCCCTGGGTCCGCGCCTCGGGTTGGGTGCCGTCGCCGTCCGCGGTGGCGCCGGGACGGGCAGAGTCTGCGTCGCCCCCGGCGGGGGCCGAAGGCTCGCTGCGAGCGAGCCGGGCGCCACCGGACCTTGCGGAAGACGCTTCCGACGCCTCCTGCTCGCGAACGGCGACCTGCTCGGCCTTGACCAGTCTTACGCCCTTCAGGCTGATGGCCCTGTCGGTCACCTCGATGGACGGCACCGCCAGCAGATCGAAACTCGCCCCGGCGTAGGACGGGTTCATGATGTCCAGACTGCCTTTGACGGACGGTGCCTCCGCCGCGCCCTTGGCCACGAGCGCGAAGGAGGCGGAGCCCGCGAAGGACGAAGGGCCGGGGAGCCACCGGCGCCACATGCCCAGCTCGATGCCGGCTCCTTCCACCTGCAG
>CAYRFY010000601.1:2308-5130 GCA_964423635.1 uncultured Armatimonadia bacterium
TGCCCGGTTCCTCCGCCTCCCCTGCCTTACGGGGTAAGAAGGCCTCTCCCCAGGCCATGAGCGACTGGTTGCCCTCGGTGGCCTCGGCGTCGATGTCGTAGACATGTCCGTTGGCAATATCGATGCTCAGCCGTCCCTGAATCTCTCTGGGCAGGGACTTGCCGTCGAACTTCGCATTGAAGACCGTGGCGTCCGCCGCACAGACCAGGCCGTCGGGAGGACCCATGAGACGTATCTCGCCGATCATGCGTCCCGAGGAACGCAGCCCCATCTGGGCCAGAGCCCGCGAGGTCGCCGGCCTGTCGGGTTCATCGGCGCGCCTCAGGCGCGCTCTGGTGGGCCGAGGGGCCGAGGTACTGCTTGCCGCGGCGGCCTCGCCGATCTGGGCCAGAGGCGCCGCGAGCTGCAGGATGGCTCCCACATCGGGCAGAGAGGCCAGGTCTTCGGCGGAGGGCTGATCCAGGTCTTCCCAGTCGCCGGGGCCGCTGATACGGAGACCGGTGTCCATGATGCCGGAGCCGGTGTCATAGGTCGCTGAGACGCTGACGTAGCCGGGCTCGGGGCGGCGGCGCCCGGAACCGGTGCGGGTGCCGGTGCCGCTCCCGACCATGCGGACCCTCGTGGCGTCGATGCGCATGATCCCGCCACCGAACTGCACCCAGCCCGTCAGCGGCCGCAGGGCGTGGTGCGCCAGGCGCAGGTCCGACAGGCGGAAAGTCGCACTCCCTGAGGGCCTGCCACCTTTGGCGCCCCACAGCACCACACTGGGCATGGTCGCCTGCCCGCTGGCGTCGGCGCCCAACCGGTGCAGGGAGGGCAGCTTCTCCAGGGACACTCCGTCCACCGAGGCCGAGAGGCTGTATTCGGCCTTGCCGTACAGGTCGCGGACGCGCCCGACGAGGGAGGCCCGGGCGCCGTGAGCCAGGACGTAGCCGTCGGAGACCAGGAGGGTATCGCCGCTGAGCGAGACGGGCAATCGGGCCTCGTTGATGAAGAACTCGCCGACGCGCAGGCTGTCGGCGCGCAGGAGCCCGGACAGCGTGGGCCTGCGCAGGGTGCCCGCCACCACACCGAGCGTGTGGAACCAGCCCCCTGTATCGGCCTGCGCGTCGGCGACTGCGGCGATGTCGGCAACGGGGGCGAAGGCCTCCACGGCGCCCCCGCGCACGCGCCCGTCGGGGGCGAAAATCGGCGTGTCCGTATCTGCACGAAGCAGGGAGAAGTCGGAGATCTCCACGTCTGTCAGGGCGGCCACCGCGTGCCCGGCGGCGGCCAGCACCCGCGGAATGCGCAGTACCGAGCCGGAGCGGCTCACCTCCGCCCAGAGCGCATCCGCCTCATGTCCATCATACTGCGGCGAGAACACCTGGAGCTTGCCGGCGACATCCGGGTCCGCCAGCGGGCCCCTGGCCTGCAAGTCCGCGTACAGGCTGCCCCCGAGCTCTTTACCATCGACGCCGACGGGCACGGTGGCGAGGTCCAGCTCGGCGGCGCCGAGGCGTAGGCTGCCCCGCAGCTTGCGCAGGTCCGTGTCGCCCGACAGCAGGCCACGTTCCGCCATGCCCTGCGCCCATAGACGCCCGTCACCCGCCTTGAGCTGGGCCGCCTCCAGCCGGGTCTCGGCATCGGTGGCGGTGAGCACCGCCCGGAGTTCATCAAATCTCCTGCCATTCACTTCGGGGGTGGACAATCGCAGGTCGGCTCCCACCCGAGTATCGGCGCCGGCGACGGTGCCCATCAGGCCGGCCCGCAGCCCACCGGCCACCTGGAGGTCGGCGGGCCAGAAGTCCGCCTGTCCGAGCCCGTCCAGCTCCGCATCGACCAGCTCGGCTTCGAAGCTCACGGCCGGTCCGGACCGGGCGGCCAGGTTCACGCTCGCCAGGCCCCGCACCCTGCCGCCCAGTACCTGAGCCGACAACGACGGCACCTGCACCTCGTCGCCCACCAGCGCCACGCGGGCCTCCACATCGGTGACCGGAATGCCCCTCACCCGCGTCCACGGGAGGCTGAGGTATGCCCGGCCCATCTTCGTGCTCGCCGACAGCACCGTCAGCCTCATCTGCTCGGCGCCCTCGAGCCGCGTCTCGACGGCCGAGCCGTTGTCCAGCGCCACCCCGCCGGCGGTGACCACCGCCGAAATCCCCGGGTCGCTCAGGTTCACGATGGAGGCGGCCACATTGAGCCCCTCCATCCGCAGCGTACCCGTCGAGCCGATGGATACCAGGGCCTCGCCGGTCGAGCGCAGGACCACCTCGACGTCCGCGCTCTCCGCCGGTCCCGTGATGTCGACCAAGGCCGTGGTGCGGTCGGTGAGGGCAAGCCCGGATATCCGTTCCGCGGCGGCGGGGGGCAGCAGGGCGGTGAGCTGCTCGCCTCTGGGCGCCTGGAGCCGGGCATGGAGCGCCAAGACCGGGTCGGAGGGCGAGAACACCGCTCCGGAGACATCGGCCGTCACGCCCGCCCATGCCAGACGCGCCGTTTCGGTGTGAATGCCTTCGGAGCCTCCGGCGAAGGGGAGGTCGAAGGTAACGGGGTCTTCCCCAAGATGGGCCAGGCGCGCCCGGCCGTCGACCACCTCGCCGATGGCGGACCACGCCACGGCCTTGTCCCGCACCCTGCCATAGGCCGCCCCGCGTGCGCTGGCTCTGCCCTCCAGTACCTGCCCCTTCTCCGGGGCCAGGGCCAGCAGTCCGGCCAGGCGCAGATTCAGGTCCTCCGCCAGTCCTTCGGCATCCAGCCAGCCGTCTTCCGGATCGTAGGTGAGGTCCACCCGGGCCCTGCCGACCAGGCCCTCACCGCCCGCTGTGAGCCGGCCCCGCACC
>CAYRFY010000602.1:0-4059 GCA_964423635.1 uncultured Armatimonadia bacterium
CGGTGACCTTGACCGGACGCGTTCGCGGCAAGGCCTCCACCAGTCTGTGAGGCCCTGCCGGCCGCCGGCAGCCCGTCTGCACCGGGGGGCGGCGGCGGCCGACGTCGGACACCGAGGACAACGACCCGGCCCCGCTCGACGGCGGGGCCTTCGAGAATGGAGAATGAAGCAATGGGACGAGCGATAAGTCTGACGCTGTGCATCGCTTTTTTGTGCGGCCTCCTGTCCACCGCCTGGGCGGCCGAGCAAAAGCTGCGTGACGCGAATCTCAGCGCGGACAAGCTCAAGTTCAACTACAGCAAGAAGACCATCGAGATGACCGGGAACTGCCGGGTCTCGATCAAGAACTCCGACCAGGCCATGATGCTGGCACCCAAGATCACGGCCAACCTCGACCGCAAGACCAGCCAGCTCCAGGGCGTCACGGCCACCGGCCCCGTCATGTTTGTCATCACGCCGAAGAAGGATGCCGACGGGGTGACGCACAAGATAGATGCTCAGGCCAAGGGCGCCGCCACCTACGACAGCGCCAGACGCCTGGTGACGCTGTCGGGCGGGGCCACCGCCACGATCATCACGCTCCCCGAAGAGCCCGGCGTCGAGCCTACCCGCTTCACGGGCAAGAGCCTGACACTCAACCTGGACACCTTCGACATCGAGGGCGAGGAAGTGGAGATTCAGGCGCAGCTTCCGGCCGAGGAAGAGCCCACCGATGAGGGCGGAGCGACACTGAAGCAGGAGGAGTAGGGGCGCCCCTCACGCCGTCCGGCCCGGCGGAGGCGGGCCGGACGGGACCGCGGCCTGCGGTGGCCTGGAATTTCGCGCGAAAGGCCGGTTCTGCCGTCGAGCTGTCATTCTGAGCGTCAGTCTCGCGCAGCGAGATAGTGAGGCATCCCGTTGAGTACCGGGAGATTCCTCGAGCCGCTCCCAGGATTGCCGCGCGGCGGCGGGGGCTGAGATGCGCACGGGCACTGGGCTCTGCGCAAGGACGCCGGTGTTTCCTACATCAACTACGGACAAGCTGATTTCCTATGACGCTGGTTGCCGAGGGACTGCGCAAGAGCTATAGGGGTCGCGAGGTCGTCAAGGGCGTCGACTTTGACGTCAAGCGCGGCGAGATTGTCGGCCTGCTGGGGCCCAACGGCGCAGGCAAGACGACCACGTTTTACATGGCCCTGGGGCTGGTGAAGCCCGAGGGCGGCCGCGTCTTGCTGGACGGCAGGGACCTCTCGGGCCTCCCCATGCACGCACGCTGCCGCCAGGGACTGGGGTATCTGGCTCAGGAGCCCTCGGTGTTTCGCAAGCTCACGGTGCTGCAGAACCTCCTGCTGATCCTGGAGATGCAGCGGTTCTCGCCCGCCGAGCGCATGTCCCGCGCCGAGACACTGCTGGAGAAGCTGGGGCTCTCGCACTTGTCGGACTCCAAGGGCATCGTGCTGTCCGGCGGCGAGCGACGCCGGGTGGAGATCGCCCGGGCGCTGTGCACCGAGCCGTCCTTCATCCTCCTGGATGAGCCGTTCACCGGCGTGGACCCGATCGCAATCGATGACATCCGCGGGATCATCGAGGACATCCAGAACATCGTCGTCGCCCTCAAGTCCGAGGACATCGGCATTCTCATCACCGACCATAACGTCAGGGAGACTTTGGGCATCACCGACCGGGCCTACATCATCTCCGAGGGCCAGATCCGGACACACGGCTCCTCGGCCGAGTTGCCCCTGGATCCGGTGGCCCGCAAGTATTACCTTGGCGAGCGCTTCCGCATGTAGGGGTCCCGGGCTCACACGCCATGCGACTGACCGACAAGTACATCTTCTCCAGCTTCGTGGGCCCCTTCATCGGCGGGGTGGCCGCCTTCCTGGCAATACTGCTGGGCGTCAGCGAGCTGTACTGGCTGGTGCGCCTGGTTGTCAATGATGGTGTGTCGCTGGGCATCGTCACGCAGGTGTTCTTCCTGCATCTGCCGACCACCCTTGCTATGACCATGCCGATGGCCACGGTCTTCGCGGCGGTGATGGCCTCGGCGGAGCTGTCCAATCACGGCGAGATCGTGGCCATGCGCGCCGGGGGGCTGAGCCCGTGGCGTATGTCGATACCGGTGCTACTCGCCGGCCTGGCGGTCTCGCTGTTGGCGTTCTTCTTCAACGAGGGCCTCGGCCCCGCCAGCTATCGCCGGGCGGCGGACCTTGTGGCGGATTTCCTGGAAGACAGCGAGAACGTCGAGAAGAGCATCACCCTCACTATCCCCAACGAGCCCCCCACGCGACGTATCATCACTTCCGACCAGATCAACATCGCCAGGCGCGAGATGCAAAACGTCTCGATCATCGAGTTCAAGGACCACAAGCCCATCTACGTGCTGCACGCGGAGAAGGCGGTGTGGGAGGAAGGGAAGAAGTGGCACCTGAGCGGCGTGTCGCGGCTGGACACGTCCCAGGGCGAGCCGGAGCAGCGCATTGACAGCATCTACTGGGACATGGGCCGCTCGCCGGAGGACCTGAAGCAGGGCGGCGAGCCGCGAGTGGAGTCCATGACCCTGGGTGAACTGATGACGGAGGTTCAGCGCCTCGAGAGCCTGCCGGACGCCAGCCGGCGGGACCGGTACCGGGCGCGCTTCATGGATCAGCACTATCACGTGCGCATTGCCACCCCGTGGGCGGCGCTGTGCTTCGCCTTCCTCGGCTTCCCGCTGGGGATCCGGCCACAGCGCACCAGCGCCGGCGTGGGCTTCGGTATTGCGCTGATCCTCGTGTTCGCGTACTTCATCCTCAACACGCTTCTGCGGGCCTTTGGCGAGCAGGGCAATCTGTCACCGATGGTGGCGGCGTGGGGGCCCAATATCGTGGTCTTCGGGATAGGGCTGGCGAAGATGCTGGACCTGTCGAGATAGGGGGCAAGCGGCAACGTCGCCTCTCCCGGCGCTCCCGCGGATCGCCCTCGCTTTCGTCCCGCGCTGCGGGAGCCGCTCAGGGCGGTACGGCAAGGACACCCGGGCGCGATAGGGCGCCGGGCCACCGCCGGTCTGGATAGCTATGATCTCGAACCTCACCATAGCTTTGGTGCTGCTGCCCATCGTGGGTGCGGCCATTGCCTGGGCCGGTGATGTCATCGGCTCGGCCCTCGGCCGCAGCCGGCGCAGTGCCTTTGGCCTGCGGCCCCGCTCCACGGCGCGCCTGGTGGCGGTCGTCGTCGGTGCCGTCCTGCCACTGGCCGGGCTGGCCTTCGCCATGGCGATCAGCGAGGAGGCCCGGGTGGCCGTGCTGCACCTGGACGAGCTGCGCCAGGAGGCGGGGAGGCTCTCGGCCGATAACAGGCGCCTGGAGGCCTCGGTGGCACGGGCGCGCCGGCAGGCGACCGAGGCCGATACCAAGGCCCGGGCCGCCGAGCAGAGGCTGCAAAGCACCGAGGAGGTCCTGCTCACCAGCCGGGAGGTCTTGCGGGACACCCAGGCCGCGTTGGACTCCAATCGTCTCAAGCTCCGCGGCGTGCAGGGAGAGCTCCAGGGCACTCGCGGCCGGCTGGGGCAGACCCGGAGCGAGCTGGGGCAGGCCCGCAGCAGCCTCAGCGCCGCCCGGGGTGACCTCACCGCCGCCCGTGCCGATCTGGCCAGCGCCCGTATCGACCTGACGCAGGCCAAGGAGAATCTGCAGGCTACCAGGGCCGGGCTGGAAACCACACAAAAGAGCCTGCAGGCCTCCAATAGAAGCCTGGAGAGCGTCACGGCGGAGCTCAAGCAGCTCGACACTCTCGAGCGCAAGGTGGCCGGCGCTCAGGAGTATCTTTCGGAGGCTGATGAGCGCCTGGCCGCCAAGCAGCAGCAACTGGAGGAGACGGAGCGGCGCCTGGCCTGGACCGAGCAGCTCGTGGAGGACTACAAGATCGCCTTCAGCGCCATCATCGAGCAGCCCATCGCCCTGGAGGCCGGGGAGGAGGTGATCCGCGCCTTCGTGGACTCCGGGCTCAGCCGGGACCAGATCGAGGCGGCGCTGCAGGGATTGCTGAGACTGGCGGGTCGTGCCGCCGCCGCCCACGGCATCGGCCCGGGCCGTGGCGACG
>CAYRFY010000602.1:4069-5105 GCA_964423635.1 uncultured Armatimonadia bacterium
CTCCCCCCTGCCCCCCGAGCGCGGCCCCGGACGCGTGGACGAGCAGGACATCGTCAGCGAGGTGGCCAGGCAGATACACGCCGGTGGCGCGCCCACCTATGTGGTGATCATCCGGGCCTGGAGCCGGGCCTACGAGCGCCAGCCACAGCCCGCGGCCGTGGAGTTCTGGGTGGCCCCCAACAAGACCGTCTTCCGCGCCGGCGAGGTGATTCTCTCCACAGTCATCGACGGCGGCCTGCCGCGGCCCCGGGTGTTCCAGGCGCTGCTGGAGACCACCCGCTCCATCCGGCGCGTGGCCGCCGCCCGCGGGATGCTCTCGGCCCCCGAGACCGGCGAGTACGGCAAGGTTCCGGCCGAGGACCTGCTGGACGCCATGGACCAGATCCTCGCCATCGGTGGCCCCGCGAGGATCAGGTTCGTCGTCGTCGACGACGCCCGTGTCGCCCAGCCCCGAGACGAGCCCATGGTCGTGAGCGTCGAGGTCTCCCGGGCGAGTGGGCCGTGATGAGCTCCAGCCAGGTGCAGGAGGCGATCCTCGCCGTCGACCCCGGACGCGACAAGTGCGGCCTGGCCCTGCTCGGCCCGGGCAGTATCCCCGAGAAGCTGGCCGTCGTCCCCAGGGCCGAGCTGACTGCGGCGATCGCCGGCATCGCGCGAGACCGGCGGCTCGCGGTCATCCTCGTCGGCGACCGGACCACCGGCATCCAGGTGGCCGGAGAGATCGAGGCCCTCGAGCCCGGTGTCCCCGTGCGTCTCGTGTCGGAGCACAACACCACTCTCCGCGCCCGCGAACGCTACTTCAGGGACAATCCCCGCACAGGATGGCGCCGCCTCGTTCCCCGCGGCCTTCTGCTCCCTCCAAGACCCGTCGATGACTACGCAGCGCTGGTGATGGCCGAGGACTATGTGGCCAGCAAGGAGAGGGAGGGGTCAAGCGACGGTGAGAAGGGCCGGGGTTGAACGGGGGAACGGCAACGGCGGCGGCACCGCCGTTCTGTAGGGCGCGGGCCTGTACCGCGCCGCCGTTGGCCGGTGG
>CAYRFY010000603.1:0-5090 GCA_964423635.1 uncultured Armatimonadia bacterium
GCCGCCGCCGAGCAGGGGCTGCGCCTGTTTGCCGAGCTCTATGGCGCCACGCCCGAGCAGATGGTGCGGCAGGTGCGGGAGTTGGTCGTCCGACGTCTGGCCGGCGAGATCATGCAGCGCGAGCTGCCCGACATCGTCGGGTCCGAGCCCGCCCGCTGGCCCTCCGTGTTGCGAGAGGCCTTCGCGGATGGCGCCAACAGCTATCTGAAGGTTGCGCTGAGCTACGGGAGGCCGGTCATCGCGATCGGGGCGCCCGTGGAGCCGTTCTTCCCGGAGGTCGGGCGGCGTCTGGGCGCGGAGGTGGTCATCCCGCGGCATGCCGAAGTGGCCAACGCCATCGGCGCCATCGCCAGCGAGGTGGTGGTGCGGGAGCGGGCCGTGGTGCGTCCGGGCGACATTGCGAATTTCGTGGTGTACACCCGCGCCGGCCGCCGCGAGCACGAGACCTTGCCGGCTGCCGTCGAGGCGGCTAAGGCCGAGGCGGCTTCTTTGGCCCGCAGCCGGGCCCTGGCCGCAGGCACGGCCTCGGAGAAGGTGCGCCACAGTATCGACGAGCGCCGCGCGTTCTCCGCCGAGGGCGAGGAAGTTCTCATCGAGGTGCTGGTGGAGGCGACGGTGAGCGGGAGGCCCCAACTGGCGGCGGCGACGTGATGCGGCCCGCCACAGGCCAGGGGCGGCTGAGCCGCTCTTGCCGGGAGGGGCTCGAAGAATCCCCTGGCATTCAACGGGATCCTTCGCTATCTCGCTGCGCGAGAGGAACGCTCAGGATGACATCTTCACGGTAGAACCCGCTTTTCGGCCGCACCTCTGGGCATATGGGGGTTCCGGGGGGACCGCCGCCGTGACACACGACTGCTTCTGGGCCCCGTCTTGCTCCGCGCACCGACCCTATCTCTAGCAGGTCGATACCTTTGAAGTCCGACACGCAGTTAACACCCATGTACCGACAGTGGGCCGCGGCCAAGCGGGATTACCCCGACGTGCTGCTGCTTTTCCGTATGGGCGACTTCTACGAGATGTTCGATGAGGACGCCAAGATCGGGGCCGAGGTGCTGGGTCTCACTTTGACCAGCCGCAAGGCCCACGGCGATAGTCGCATCGCCATGTGCGGCCTGCCCCATCACGCCCTGGATCGGTACCTGGTTCAGCTCGTGAAGAAGGGCTATAGGGCCGCGATCTGCGAGCAGGTGGAGGACCCGCGTGAGGCCAAGGGCCTTGTGGACCGCAAGGTCACGCGCGTGGTGTCGCCGGGGACACTGCTGGAGGACGAGCTGCTCGGCGGCGATGACCACAACTTCCTGCTCTCGGTGGCGGCGAAGGACGAGCGCGCCGGTATCGCGGTGGTGGACATCTCCACGGGTGAGTTTCTCGTCACGGAGATAGACGCCCACCGGCGAGCGTCGGAGAGCGGCAACGGCAGCATGGACGAGCTGCTCCGCCCGGCTGAGGGGCGGTTCGGCCTGGTCGCGGACGAGATCGCGCGTCTACAGCCGGCGGAAATCGTCGCTCCCCCGGAGCTGGCTGAGGAGCCCGCGATTCGCGGGGCGGCGGAACGGGCGGGCGGCGCCCATATCACCCCTGCCGTCGAGGACGACCTCGAGTTCCGCTCTCCGGGCCGGCAGCTTGCGGAGTTCTTCGGCGTCGAGACCCTGCGGGGCTTCGGCTGCGAGGACCTCGCCGCGGGGCAGGCCGCGGCCGCACAGGCTCTGGCCTATCTGCGGCACAACCGCCAGGACGCCCTGCCGCATCTATCGGGCATCACCACCTACTCCACCGCGGAGTTCATGGTGATCGACGCCGCCACGCGGCGCAATCTGGAGCTGGTGCGCACACTTCGCGAGGGCTCCAAGGAGGGCAGCCTCCTGGCACTGCTGGATCGGACGCTGACTCCGATGGGCTCGCGACTGATGAAACAGTGGCTCCTGCAGCCGCTCTTGGATGTGGCGGCGATTCGGCGCCGGCTGGACGCGGTGGAGGCCCTGGTGCGGGACGGCGTGATGGCCGACGCGCTCGTGGAGTCTCTACGCGGAGTGCGCGACCTCGAGCGCCTCGTGAACCGTGCCACCGCCGGTACGGCCAATGCCCGCGACTTGGCGGCGCTCGCGGGCTCCATCGCCGGGCTGCCGCAGGTCGTGGCCACGCTGCATGCCGGCCTGGTTCCGTCCGCCGCAGCGTGCTGCTGTACAGAGGCAGGGGACGGGAATGGTCCCGCAGGCCCTGTGCCTCCGGTTACCGAGGGCCGGCCCACAGAGGCGGACGACCTGCTTACGGAGCTTTGCTCCGGGGTCGACGAGCTAACCGACGTGGCCGACCTCCTGGGGCGGGCCATCGCCGACGAGCCGCCGGTCACCATCATGGAAGGCGGCATTATCCGCGACGGGTTCTCGGCCGATCTGGACGAGCTGCGGGACGCCATGCTCCACGGCCGCGAGTGGGTGGCGGGGCTGCAGGACAAGGCCCGGGCCCGCACCGGCATCGATTCGCTCAAAGTCGGGTTCAACAAGGTCTTCGGCTACTACATCGAGGTCACTCGGGCCAATCTGCACCTGGTTCCGGAGGACTTCCAACGCAAGCAGACGCTGGTCAACGCCGAGCGCTTCATCACCCCGGAGCTCAAGGAAGTCGAGGACAAGATTCTCGGCGCCGAGGAGAAGTCCCACGATCTGGAGTACCGGCTGTTTTCGCAGGTGCGGCGGGATGTGGCCGCCGAGGCCGAGAGGGTACTGGGCACGGCGCGGGCGCTGGCGCAGGTGGACGTGCTGCTGGCTTTGGCCCGTGTGGCGGTGGAGTACGGCTACAGCAAGCCCGAGGTCAACGACGGCGATGCCATCGAGATCCGAGACGGACGGCACCCGGTGGTGGAGCGGGCGCAGGTGGCGGAGGCCTTTGTCCCCAACGACGCCCTCCTGGATTGCGAGCAGCACGAGCTTTGCATCATCACGGGCCCGAACATGGCCGGCAAGAGCACCTACCTGCGCCAGGTGGCCCTGATCTGCCTGATGGCCCAGGTGGGCAGCTTCGTGCCGGCAAGGGAGGCGCGGCTGGGCCTGGTGGACCGCATCTTCACCCGTGTGGGAGCCAGCGACGACCTGGCCACCGGGCAGTCTACCTTCATGGTGGAGATGACCGAGGCGGCGAACATCCTGCACAACGCCACGGGGCGCAGCCTGGTGATCCTCGACGAGATCGGGCGGGGCACCAGCACCTTCGACGGCCTGTCCATCGCCTGGGCGGTGGCGGAATACATCGTGCGACGCATCGGGGCCAAGGCGCTGTTTGCCACCCACTATCACCACCTCAACGAGCTCTCCCAGACCGTGCCGCGGACGAGGAACATGCGGGTCGCGGTCAAGGAGCACGGCGATGAGGTCGTGTTTCTACGCAAGATTGTTGACGGCGGGACGGACCGCAGTTATGGTATTCAGGTGGCGCGACTGGCGGGGCTGCCCAAAGAGGTGATCGAGCGCGCCAAGGAGGTCCTCCACTCGCTGGAGGAGGAGGACCTCGCTCAGAAGGTCTCGCCCACCGCCCGAGCCGCGCAGCGGGTGGCACCCACGGTGCAGCTTAAGCTCTTCGAGGCCGCACCGGACCCGATAGTGGACGAGATTACGAAGCTCGAACTGGATACGCTCACACCCGTGGAAGCGTTGATGAAGTTGCAGGAGTTGCAGAGGGCGGCCCGCCGGCGCGAGGCAAGATAGCGCGCCGTCATGGCAGGGACTGTCGGCAGAGGCCGAGCAAGGCCCGCGCGGTTCGCGGGTCGCCGACCAAACAGAGCATCCAGCTCGGTGCCGTCACCGGCCAACGAGCCGTACCAAGGAGAGAGACGCCAGTGGTTAGGTCCGTCAGCACCCCCCGCACCATCCCGGGCAGGAACCGCAGGGCAGGGGCCGTCGATGTGGCCACAGCTTTGATCGTGGCCGTCGTCGTTGCCCTGGGCGGCTACGGCATCTACGACCTCATGGTTGCCCCGCAGACGGTGGCACAGGCGGCCACCGATGAGGCCGCGGGCAGCCAGTTACGGGGCACTTCCGACGGTGGAGTCCTGTCGCGCGATGCCATGGTCGATGAGCTTTGCCCCGGTCAGCGCCAGGTGAACATTCTGGTCATCGGCACCGATGAGAAGGTTGAGGGCGGCAGAGCCGACACGATCATGCTGGTGATGCTGCGCAAGGATACCAAGCGCGTGGCCGCTGTCTCCATCCCGCGCGATCTGAAGGTCCTGTTGCCGGGCCACGGTGCGCAGAAGATCAACGCCGTGTACGCCTATCATCGGGAGACCGGCGATGGTGAGGCCATGACGGCCCGGGCCGTGGAGCAGATCCTCGAGGTTCCCGTGGATCGGTACATCAAGACGGATGTGGCCAAGTTCTACAAGCTCTTCGACGCCTTCGGCGGACTGGAACTGTACGTCGATCAGGACATGAACTACCACGACAGAGCCGGTGACCTCCATATCGACCTGGAGAAGGGCTACCACCATCTGGACGGCAAGCAGATCGAGGGCTTCGTGCGCCACCGCCACGACCGCAAGAGGTCCCGGGAGAGTACGGACTTCGAGCGCACCCAGCGCCAGCAGTACGTACTCAAGGAGTTGGTTCGGCAGAAGGCTCATTTCGCCTCCGTGGGTCGGCTGCCCCAGATCGTGCAGACGCTCAAAGACATGATCCGCACCGACATGATTGCCTCCGAGCTGGTGGGCCTCGGCCTGCTCGCCAAACAGATGGACCTGGATAACGTGGTGTGCCGGGTGGTGCCGACCCACGCGGAGCGCAGCAGCGCCTGGTATGCCGTGCTCCTGCCCGGCGCCGCCGAGGCCATGATGACGGAGCTGGCGGCAGTACTCGAGGGCGCCGAGATTCCCGACTACGATGGCCCGGAGGTCAATCCGGAGATCGGCGACGGCGCTCTGGTGCCCGCTCAGGTGGCCGAGCGCAAGGAGAAGAAAGCCGAGCAAGAGAAGCAGGCGGAGGGAGCCGGGGGAAGTGGCGAGGGCGGGGAGGACTAGAGCAGGCCAAAACGACCTTGCAGCCACCGGGGCGCCGACATTTCGTCGGCGCCCTTTTGGGTGTGTGGCGCGGGGCAACGGC
>CAYRFY010000604.1:0-5079 GCA_964423635.1 uncultured Armatimonadia bacterium
AGTTGTCAACATCCGAGGTGCCCCGCACGGGCGCCGCTGCCGGCCGCGCGCGGGGCGGGTCCGAGCCACCGGCACGAGCTGCCGCAGCATCTGCAAACGGTCGGCGGGGATGTTGAACAGGCCGATGTCGGTGGTCGTGAAGCTCAGGCCGGTGAGGCCCAGCAGGGTAGCCATCGCCCGGGTCTGATCGATGGTCTGAGGGCCGGCGGGGAAGTAGTCGTCGATGCAGCGGCGCCAGAGGTTGAAGTGACACAGGTAATCGCGGCGCGCCAGTTCCCCGGCCACGTAGATCTGCTGCTCCGTCCAGTCATTCTGCACGTCCGGACCGGGGGCGTACACGTCCAGTATCCCCGCGGCCGAGTAATCGGCCCAGGCCGAGGCCCCGCTGCGGATGAGGATGTCATCGCGGCCGGTGGACAGCAGGCCGCGCCGGATCGCCAGATAGAACTGGCGGAAGGCATCGGGAGGGAACAGGTCGGGCTCGTGCAGCGGGCGGGTGGGATGGTTATTGTCGACCCAGTAGAAGTCCGGCCCGGTGGCGGCCAGGTCGGTGTACTGCTTCTCGACCCATTCCTGCACGCCCGGATGGGTATAGTCCGGCAGCCACTCGCCCTCCTCTCCCCTCACCGAGAGCCGGCCTTTGTCCAGGAACTCCCGGTGCAGCTCGGGGTACCAGCTCGGCTGGATGTCCGGGTCGGTCACCCAGCGCAGGATCTTGACCCCGCGGGAGTGGGCGTAGTCGCAGGTGCGCCTGTTGCCCTCCAGGTATCCCTGCCGCGAGGGGCCCGCATAGTCGGGATTGCGCTGAGTGAGCGGCCATTCGCCATAGCAGTAGAAGCCCCAGTCGCGGAGGTGCTCGGCGAGGAAATCCACCTGCTTTTTGACCTGTTCGTAGTGGGCGGGATCGGTGATCGAGATGAAGGGAAGCTGCGTCGGGGACAGCTCGGGCCACGGGAAGGGGCGCCGGTCCTTGAGCCACTCGCGAGGGATGACATGCTCTTTCGAGCTCTCCGCGTGGCCGTAGGTCGAGTAGCCCGAGGCCGGACGCCAGCCGATGAGCGGCCACACGTCCAGCGCCCTGATCCTCAGCTCCCCTTTGGAGATGCTCAGCGAGTGCCCTGCGGTCGTGGGGCGCAGATCGGGGGTGCCGTCGCGTGCGTCCAGGAGCATACCGCGAAAGCTCTGCGGCGAGTAGAGGGCATTCATGCTGCGGTTGGAGGCCCTGCCGGCGCCGATATGCAGCACATCACCGCTGCGGTGCACCGTCGGTTCGCCGCGGCCGTCCAGGGTGATGCGGGCCGCGTACAGCGGCTCGGCGCTCCCCGTGGCCGTTCCCGAGAAACCCATCCAGCCGTCGGTCTCGGGGCGCACGCGGAGGGCGACGCCGTCCGCCAGCAGTTCGGCGCGGACGACGGTGACCTCGCGCTCCGCCACCAGCCGGATGACGGCTTGCTGTCCACTGACGCGGACGTCCGCCGAGCACGGCCTGTCCCCGGCGAAGGAGGGCGTCAGCGTCACGATGGCGCCCTCGCCTTCGGGCAGGGCCAACTGGGTGAGCAACCGCCCGGAGTCGCTGACCGTGAAGCTGCAGATGGAATTGGAGAGCGTGGCGGCGGAGGCCGAGAGCGCAGCGGTGAGGATGGCGCACGTACAGAGCAGACGCATGGCCGGCATGTTGTCACGCCCTCTCAAAGGTCGGTCAGGTCCCGGCGGCCGGGGTACGGCCTGCCGCTCCGACCCGAAGACCCGTGGGCGTAGGGTGAGGGGAGCCGGCTTGCGCCGGTGCCTCACCCCACGCCGTCAGTCCCCGATGCGCCGGGCTCACTTCACCGCCCGCAGCTCGAAGTAGTCCAGCCATACACCATCCAGGTTCTCCGCATTTCCCTGGGGGCCCATCCAGATGTAGTGGCCCTGGGCGGGGGTGACGGTCCCGAGCTTGTACATGTGGTACTCGCTGTCCTGTATGGCGGCCGTGGCCGGCTGGACCGTGCCCAGGCCGGCGCCGCTATTGGTGTCGTAGATCCCGGCCCAGAAGGCGTGGCCGCCGTCGCCCTTCTTGGCCACGCGGACGCGGGCGTAGACGTCGTACTGCGTGTCGGGCTCGAACTGGGCCGGCGAGTAGCGCCACTGCACGCACCATTCGATGTGGTTGTTGGCGAAGCGCACCGCGAAGCCGTCCTCGGCCTTGGGGTCTTTCTCGATCCAGCACCAGTCGCCGTAACGGCCCAGGGGCAACTGGTCATCCTGCGTGACCACGGTCAGCGCCTGATGGGTCTTGGCGCCGGTGTGCCGGGCCTGGGGCAGCTCGCCCAGATCGGACAGCACCTCTAGCTCCTGGGTCAGCGAGACGGTGCCTCCGGGCGGGAGATCGCCGGCGGTCTGCAGCGCCAGGCTGAGGGCCTGGGTGCGGGCATTGACCCGCAGCCAGACGCGGTCCAGCTCGGCGCCGCCGGGCAGCAGACGAATCGCCTTCCCTGTGGTGTGGTTGACCAGCGTGAGGCCCTCGGCGATCTGCTCACCGGTGAAGGACCACTGCTTCTCGGCCTGGTCCTCGGGCAGGGAGAGGCTCATCACGGCGGCCTCGCCGGCGGCGGGCATGATGGCCGTGATCTCGTCGGTGTTGCCCAGGTCCAGGGCCAACTCGGCCTTGGCGCCGCCCGGTCTGGCGTTCTCGCGGGTGTTCTCCAGGGTGGAGGCGATCCGGAGCGTCGAGCCGGTTACAGGAACGGTGATGGTGCGGGTCATGCGCAGACCGGGCTCAGGCTCGGCGGTAAGCTTGAGGATGGAGGCCTGGTCGATCCTTTGCACCTCTTCGGCGGTGAACTGTGCGGCGGAGCCCAGACCTTCGGCGCCGCCGCCGAGGGCCTCGCAATAACCGCCGCCGGCGGGATAGCCGGCCGCGGCCGGGTCACCGAGGCTCAACAGGTTCGGGCCATCCTCGCCCGCACTGAGCCACTGGATACGGCCACCGAGGGCGGGGATGACCCGCGCCTGCAGCCCATCACCGCTGAGCGTCACCACGGGGAACTGACCGCCCTTGAGCCGCGCGCGGTCCACGAAGTCCCTGGGCGAGGCCCCGCCCTCGCTGAGGGAGGTGAGGCCGTCTTGCTCGCCCACCGTGGCGAACCGCTCGATGCGCGCCTGGAACCGGGGGTCAACATCCGCCAGGTAGCTTTGGCCCTCGAAACGGTACGGGCTGGTGGTGGCCTGCTTGGCGGTGGCGAGCAGGGCGTAGTCCAGGCTGAGGCGGGCGATGCGCACACGATTGAGGACCTCGGGCCGGTCGGCCACGGCCGCCTCGGCCTGCTCCCACAGCTCGTCGCCCTGGTTCATGATCTCTTCCGTGAGATACGCGGCGTTGGGGCCCTGCCAGATCTGCATGTGGATGTTGTCATCGGCGACCTTGTCGTGCAGGAGGTCGATGTAGCGGCGGATCGGCTCGGCGGCCGGCCCGTAGACCCCGAAGAGGAACTCGTCCATCGCCCGGTCCTCATCGTAGTTCGGGTCCCACAGGAACTTGGCCACCATGTATCCGCCCAGAGGAGAGAGCTCTCCATGCAGACTGGTGTAATTGTCCTGCTCGAAGATACCCTTCACGTTGTTCTCGACATAGAACCGGATGTTATCATCCAGTACGCGGAGGTTGGGGAAGGGCACCAGATAGTGGGCGAAGGAGGTCGCATAGTCCCAGACCCAGAGCCGATTGCAGACCTTGGCCCAGTCGGCCGTGTCCTGGCGGAAGGCGGTGTTCTGACTGCTGTCGCAGGTGGCCAGCGGGTGAGAGAAGCAGCACTCGATGCTGCACAGCCGCACCACGACGTTGGGCTCCGGGCGCATGTTCTTGGGGGCCTTGCGGGTGTACTGGTAGGCCAGGGTGTCCACTACCTTATCGGGGAACTCGTCGCGCACGGCACGGGCCACGGAATTGACAAGATGAAGCACCGGTCCGATCTGCGAGCCCTCCTCCTCGGCGATCCTCGTGCATTCATCGCACTGGCAGTAGCCGTGCCAGTCGTTTTGGGAGACCGAGAACACGAAGCAGTCGGGGTTGTCCCGCATGAGCTGCCGAACCTTCTCGGTCACGATCCGGATCACGTCGGGGTTGGTGCAACAAAGCTGGGAGTGATCGGCGCGGCGCTCGCCGCCGATGAGCGAGAAGTATTCCGGATGCTCGTCGAAATACTCGCCCGGAGGCACCAGGTGATTGAAGGTGTGCACGAAGCCGCAGTAGCGGATCTTGTCGCCGTGCTTCTCCTCCAGCCGCGAGGCGTGGCTGTTCACCCGATTGCGGGCACACCAGTCGCCGTCGAAACAGTCGATGACGAAGGGCTCGCGGTACTCCAGGACGGGCACCTTTGTCTCGTCGATGGCGGGCAGCTCCAGGCGCTCCCGCTTCGGGATGGAGCTGACTTCCGGGGTGAACCAGTGGCACTCCAGGTGATCCTCCAGCAGGCCGAAGACGCCGTACATCGTGCCACGCTGCTTGCCGCCGGCGATCACCAGATGCGGGCCGACGGTCTTGATGACATAGCCCTCGGTCCCCAGGGCCGCGAAGTCGATGTCCACAGGCAGTTGCGCCAGGTGGGCGTTTTGACCGATGATGATCTCATGCTCGCCCGGGGCGCCCCGATCGTCGATGATGGGAAGTCTCGCTCCGGTCATCTCCTGCAGCCAGTGCTGCAGCTCCCCTGCTGCCCACTGCTCCGAGGGGGAGGCGTCGGGTCCCAGGACGATGGAGAACTCGCTGGCCCCGCCATCGGCGACGGTGAGTTGCTGGCATCCGGCACCCAGAGGCAGGCACAGCAGGGCGGCCAGACCCGCCCAGCCGGTCATAGCTCGTGCATTCATGTGCGGTCACGCTCCTTATCACGCTCGGCCGCCGCTTCGGCGGCGTGTGGCTCGTTTCACTCCCGGTCTGTTCGCCGCCGGGCCGCAGTTCTCCTGTGCGGCGCCGGGCCCCGGGCCGTTGCCCGCCTCAGGCCGCCGGCCCTCGGCGCCCCTCCGGACGGCGCCTTGACGCTCACTTGACGCGGATATCACGGTAGACAGAGGTCTTTGCTGGGTATTGTCAGTATGTGG
>CAYRFY010000605.1:0-5078 GCA_964423635.1 uncultured Armatimonadia bacterium
GAGTGGAAAGCCCGATCCCGCCTTGCGGGACGGCTGTGAACGGCTTTTCGGCCGGCGCGGCTCAGCTTCGACGCATCAGACCGGTTCGGCCATCTCCACCGCATTCAGGGGGCAGTCGAATGGCTCAGTACGAGTATATGATCATCACGATGAACGCCGGCGGACGGATCACGCACCTCAATGAGCGGCTCGAGGGCATGGTGCAGGAGGGTTGGCACCCGATCATGATGTCCGGCGATGCGCAGGTGAACGTGATGCTGCGACGGCAAAGGCCCGGCGTCGCCGCCCAGCCCCAGGCTCAGCAGCCTTCCTCCGGCGGCCAGTGAGTCGGATCCGGGAGCGGTTGCGCTCCGGCGCCGGATATGGGACAATCGGGCCGTGCGCTGCGCAGAAGGCAGAAGGCCCGGCGGCCACAGGGGTCGTCCGGGATGCTTCTAGCCCTCTTGGCAGGGGCGGCCTGAAATGGTGCCTGCCGGCCTCGAGGGCCGTCGTCCAGATGCCGGCCGACAGTTCAACTCGCCAATTCCGGGAGACAAGACGATACATGGACAAGCAGCATCTGAGGCAGATGCTGGCAGATGTTGCCGCCGGCACCGTCTCTGTCGAGCAGGCTTTGGAGCAGCTCCGGGCCCTGCCTTTCGAGGACCTGGGGTATGCCAAGGTAGACCACCATCGCGCCCTGCGTACGGGGTTCCCGGAGGTGGTGTTCTGCCAGAACAAGACCGCCGAGCAGGTGGTGGGGATCATCGCGGCGCTGCAGCCGCGGTCGGAGGTGGTCCTGGGGACCAGGGCCTCCGCGGAGACGTACCAGATGGTGGCAGGCCGGTTTCCGGAGGCCGAGTATCACGAGGCGGCCCGGATCATTCGACTGGGGCGGGCGACGCCGCGCGACAACTGCGGCCCGGCCCTGGTGATCTCGGCGGGAACCTCGGACATTCCGGTAGCCGAGGAGGCGGCGCTGGTGGTGGAGGCCGCCGGCTGCGCGGTGGACCGGGTCTACGATGTGGGCGTGGCCGGACTGCATCGCCTCCTGGAGCATCGTCCCCGCCTGGACGCGGCGAAGGTCATCATCGTCGTCGCCGGAATGGAGGGCGCGCTGGCCAGCGTGGTGGGTGGGCTGGTATCGCAGCCCGTCGTCGCCGTGCCCACCAGCGTGGGCTACGGCGCCAGCTTCGGTGGCATCGCGGCTCTGCTCTCCATGCTCAATAGCTGCGCCAGCGGCGTGGTGGTTGTCAACATCGATAACGGGTTTGGTGCCGGCTACTTCGCGGCCATGCTCTGCCGGCAGATGGCGAAGTGCGCGGCGCGGGGCGACTAGTAGTCGGCTGCAGAGGTTCGCGTAAGGACGACGCGGGGCTCCGCCCCTGCACCCCGACGATCCTGCGGATCGTTAAGGGCCGCAGGCCCCAGGCCCCTCATCTCGCCGGAATCCGGCCCGCGGATGAGGCTCGCGGACCGGATTCCGGCGACTCTGGCCTCACCGAGGCCGGTAGATGTGAGCCCGATTACTGCGCTTACTTCGGCGAGTGAGCACCGGCGCGGCCGCCACCCGGCGTGCAGACGGCAACGGCCGCTGCCGACCCTGTCCGTCGCCCCACGACGACATCCGCCCCAACCCGACACAGGTGGTACCTATGAGTCTCTCGCATCGTCTTGCCCTTCTGCCGCTACTCGCTTTCCCTGTGGTTCTGCCCGCGCCACAGGTCTGGGGCCAGTCTGCCGGGCAGATCGTCATCGCCGACTTCGAGGACGGCGTGGGCGATTGGACCGCCGTGGACGACGGTAGCTCTCGGGGCGAGCGGGCGCCCAGGTGCAGCGTCACCGCAAGCGGCCAGCCTGCGCCGAACGGCGGGAAGAGCTCGGCGCGAGTGGAGTTCGCCGCCGCGGCCTCCGGCTGGGCGCGGCTGGTGGTGCCTGTCAACGGTGCCGATTGGGCGGCCAAAGGCTGCACGAAGCTATCCTTCTGGCTCCGGGGCGACGGTTCTCAAGAGGCCATTCGCATCGCCCTACGCGTTCGCGGCGGCGAGACCGGGGAAGCCCGGGAGACCTACACCGTTCCTTTGAAAGTCTCCGGGACCGAATGGGAGCGTTATAGCCTCAGGTTCTTCGGGTTCCGAAACACCGAAAACGTAGCGTTCCCGTCAGATGCGATCAAGGACGTCGATGAACTGCAACTGGCCAAGAACGGCTCGTGGAAGGCGTTCGGTTTCCGCATCGACGAGATCGTGGCCGAGGGGGAGCCCGGGGCCGAGGCCGGCGCTGTACCAACCACGGCCGGGAACGAGATCCTCCCGGACTTCGCCAAGCCCACGGTGCCCATGCGGGCCCAGATGGCTCTGGACCTGGGGGCCCCTCCGTCCATCATCGACAACGCGGCGCCGGGAGTGGCCCAGGGCGCCTATGCCGCGGTGGCCGATCTGTCGCCCACGGTGGTTCGCATCAGGCTCGGAGATTACCTGGACGCGGACGCTTTGCGCTACGATGTGGAGATGTTCAACGCGCATCTGCAGTGGATACTGCTGTCCAACTGCAAGCCCCTGATCTGCCTGGACGTGCCGCGCACCGCCAAGGATAGCCCCTATCGCAAGCAGCTCTACACCGCATTCATCGAGGCGGTCGCGCGGATCGTCAGTGAGGGCAAAGGGGGCGTCAACCGGTACTATGAGCTGTTTGATGAGCCCCTCAAGGACGGGGTGTTTGGGAGTGTGGCGCACCTTTGCGAGTCGTACAACAGCCTGGTGCGGCTGATCTTGGACACCGACCCGCACGCCCGGGTGGGCGGACCGGGACTGGCCCTGGCCAACCCCAGGCAGATCGAGGCCTTCCTCAAGGGCGCTGAGACCGTGCACTTTCTGAGCCTCCACTTCCACGGCAGCCACAATGCTCTGACCGGCAGCGAGACGCTCTTCAAGGCCGCCTGTGAGACGCGCCCGGCCGACACCGTCGGACAACTCAGCTTCCAGCAGGTGAAGCAACTGGTGGCGACGGTGCGCCCCCGGGGGACGCCGGAGATTTACATCACCGAGCTGGCGATGACTTCGGCGGCCGACGAGGCGGGGCACTGCGCGGACGTGCGCGTGACCGGCGCCTTCGGAGCGACGTGGGTGGGCGCCGTGACGCTGTGCGGCTCTCCGTACGTGGACAAGCTGTTTTACCACAAGGTCGGGGGCGACGGCTGGGGCATGGTGAGCGACGGCGGGCAGCCGGAGACGGTGTACTGGGCCATGTGGCTTTTGAAGCACTACGCACCCCGCGGGGCCGGGCGCCAGCAGCTCTTCCGGGTCAATGAACAGACCATCGCCACTACGGTGAAGACCGGCACGGCCTACAACTTCATCATCTGCTACGGCGGCTACGACCCGATCGAGTTCAAGGTGCGGCCTCTCAACTGCCCGAAGCTGAAGATGGTGCGAGATCGCTATATCAGGGACGTCGATCGACAGTGGATGGGGACGACGCGCCCCACACGTGCGGAGCAGGTTGTGCAGTTCAGCTCCCCCGGTGTGCTGGTCTTGCAGTACATTCCGGCCAAGTAGCGGCTCGCCGTTGCGGTCCCTGAAACCGCGGGCGTCTCGCCCACATGCCGCTGTTGTCCGCCGTCTGCGGGGGCTGAGTGCGGCCGTACCGCACCCGGCCCAGCCGTCCCGCCGTTTGTAGGTCGAGCGACACTACGGCAATGCTCGCCGGCGGGCATGGCCGACCGACAACTGCAAGACGGCCACCGCTCCGTCGCCGCCGGTGCGGATTGCTCACACCTCCCCGGCGAATCCATCCTCCTCCGGAGGTCCTCCCATGTCCCACCGCTGCTCCTGGCCCCTCTGGCTCTTCCTGGTGGCGGCCGGCCTGGCCGGCTCGGCCTTCGGCGACGTAACCGACGTGCCGCTGGCGAACCCCTCGTTCGAGGAAGGCGTGGCCGAAAACGGCGTGCCCGTGGGCTGGTCGCTGTACGGGGCCCTCACGGACCTGCGTCGGCTACAGGTCGTGGATGTGGCGGACGAGGGCGAGCATGCGTTGCTGCTCTCCGACGAGGACCGGGCCGAGCGGGCGGAGGTGGGGGTGACTCAGACGGTCGCGGCTCCCGGCGGTGTGGCCTACGAGGCCTCGGTGATGGTCAGGTCGCTGGAGGAGGAGAGCACCGCCGGCTCGTACATCCAGATGCGTTTTTTGCCCTCCCACGAGTACGTTCAGGGGAGTCTGATCGCCGGAAGCGACGAGGGCTTCAGTCGCGTGGCCGTCAAGGGCCTCGCGCCTGAGGGCAACCGGCAGATCACGATCTACGTGTATACACACGCCGCTCCCACACCGAAAGTGATGGTGGACAGTGTGAGACTGGTCTCCGGTGTCGAGCCACCGCCGCCTCCTCCGCCGCCCCCGGTGCCCCCCGAGTACGACAAGCTCAAGGACCTCCATCTGACGACCGACCTGGTGGCCGCCGGCACGGCGACTTGTGCCATCGTGGCTCCCGTATCGGGTTTGTACGGGGCGGAGGCGGCGCGGATTCAGGCGGCGATCCGCGGGGCCAGCGGCGTCGAGGTGCCCATCGTGACGGACGACAGCGAGGCCGCCGCGGTGCCTATCCGTCAGAATCTCATCGCTATTGGCAATCGCTCGACGAACCGGGCCATCAGCAAGCTCTACGACCTGCACTACTGCCTCACAGACCTGAAGTACCCGGGAGAGGAGGGCTATGAGGTCCGGACGCTGCACGATCCCTTTGGGGACGGCAGGAACGTGGTGATCGTGGGGGGCAGCGACGCGGCGGGGGTGGCGGCCGGAGCCGCCGCTTTCGCCGAGCACCTGGCCCGGGCCGATTCCGCGGCGGGGGAGCTCTCCATTGGCCGGCTGATGGACCTCAAGCTCGGCAAGGGGCTGGTGGTCCCCGAGGACATCGGCCGGTTCGAGACCTGGGAGGCCTCGGCGGGCTACGGCTCCTCGGGGTACTTCGGCTGGAACCGCATCAGCAAGCACATGGCCGCGTACTACATGACGGGCGACGAGACCCATGCCCGGGAGGCGCTGCGCCACCTTCGCGCTACTGGAGCTGCGTATCGGGGGCCATACACTGCTCACCGATAACC
>CAYRFY010000606.1:0-5068 GCA_964423635.1 uncultured Armatimonadia bacterium
GGCAGGCGCCGACGCACGTCGCCCCAATCCCGGCACATACTTCTGGTGAGGCGCCCGGTCGTGCCTCCCCCCGCCTGCGGGGGGATTGAGGGGGGCGCCGTAGGAGCGGCGGTGTGCAACGGCCAGGACCCCACCCCGGCCCTCCCCGCAGGCGGGGAGGGAGCACGGCAAACGGCTCCTCACCCCCGGTCCCTTGGTCAGCCAAACGGCCAAGACGGGACAGGAGAGACAGTCCCGCCGAACGCGAGGCATCATCCCGCGCCCGACTATGGCGGAATCTGGCTCCAGTGCGTTCATGCATAATGTGAGTGGAAAGCCCGATCCCGCAAGGCGGGACGGGGGCCGACGGCACCTCCGCCGTCAATACCGGTACTGAGCCAGATTCTCCGTACTGCACTCCTCCTCTGTACCCACCATCATTGCCGGGAAGCAGATTCCCCCAAGGCCCGAGGAATGGGTCACGCGCACCGCGATGCGGTTGCCCTTGCCCGCCCTCAGCCACTTCTTCGCATCGAAGCTGAAGGGCCGGCCGATGAGGTCGCCCACGCTCGCGCCCGTGGACCCATAGGTTCTCTCGAACGCCGGCTCGCCATTGACGTACACCCATGCCTGCTCGTTCACCCCGCTGAAGTACAGGTACAGGTGCTCCTTTTCCGCCAACTCCGGCGGCACCTCGAGGCTCTGGAAGTACCAGCCATAGCCTTCGAAGCCCGGAAAGCCCTGCTGCTCCCAGCCCACCCCGCGGTTGATGTGCAGTCGGCTGAGCCCCTCGGGCAGGGCGGGTGAGACCCCCGTTTCGCGCGGTGCGTTCAGCTCCTGGGCGGCCGCGTAGAACCTCTCCTCCGCGTACCAGCTCTCGCTCACTCCGCTGTCTTCGGGGTCGGTGGCGAAGACCCAGTCCGCCGGGAGGTAGGCCTTGGGGAGGGCCGCGCTCTCGGCGTCGATGCAGGACTGCCACCTGGCGGTGATTTTGTCCAGCGTGATGGGGATACCCAGGCTGTGCAGCCCGTACTTCGTGCACAGAGCCGTGAACTCATCCAGCATGGGGCTGAAGGCCGCCTTCTCCTGAGGCGGTTTGCGGATGCTCTTGCCATAGACGAAGTCGCCGAACTCCGTGTAGTAGCCCAGTTGCTGGGCCAGTTCCAGGTACAGGAGCGAGAGCTTGGCCTTCTTGACGCGAGCGAGGATCTCGTCGGTCTGCGCGAGACTCTCGGCCCGGGAGAAACAGTCGCGCATATTGGCCATGAACTGCTCCGTGAACATCGGCCCATCCGGCGCGTAGGAGCAGTGGAGGTTATCAAGCAGTGGATTGCTCGAGGGCTGCCCGCAGGTGTGGGGCTCTTTGTGCCAGCGCTCCCAGTAATTCCACATCATCATCTGCCAGTCCCAGATAGGCTCGGCGGCCTCCTTGTAGTAGCCGAAGACAAAGTCCTCCATGAGCGGCCGAGTGTCGCGGTACGGGTCCCAGAGCTGCTTGGCCCACACCCAGGCCCGCATCTCGTCGATGTCGTTGAGCTCGGATTCGTACATCGCGCCCGTCGCGCCGTGCTCCAGGAAGAACCGCGTGTTCCCATTGACCACGGGCCAGTTGGCCATGGGGACGAGATAGTGCACGTAGTCGGTGGTGTAGTCCCAGATGAAGACCCTGGCGTCCACCGCGTCCCAGGCCTTGATCATGCCCTGGAAGTCCTGAGATTCCCACACATTGCAGAACTGGCATTTCCAGGCATGGGAGTCGGTGCAAAGCTGGATGATGATATAGTCGTCGACCTTCATGTTCGTGGGCGGCCTGGCGTAGTCCAGGTATGCCAGACAGATCAAGTGGTTGTTCGGAAACTCCTTCTTGACGCCCTCGGCGATGCGGTTGACGTGATGAAAGAAGCTGCCCGACCGGCCACCATTTTCCTCATCGAGCTTCCTGCATTCCGGGCAGTCGCAAAAGCCCCTGCCATCATTGGGGCCGATGGCGGTGATGGTGACCTCGGGGTGGTTGCGGAATATCTCGCAGGTCTTCTCGATACTCAGCCGGATCACGTCTTCGTTGGTGTGGCAAAGCTGGGTGGGTTGGCGCTTGCCGTTCACCAGCGCATAGTATTCCGGGTGCTCGGCGAAGTACCGCTCCGTGGGGAAGTATGAGGCGTAGGTGTGGCCCATGGCATGGAAGCGGATGCTGCCCCCCCAGGCCATGGGGATTCGCGCATGAGGTGAGTTGGTCTTGTTCCGCAGCGACCAGGCCGGCTCGTGCATGCTGTGGATGTACGGGTCCCGCAGTTGCAGGGCAGGCACATACATGCGGGGCACCAGACGGACGGACAGGGTCTCGGCCCGGGGCGTGTCCACGGAGGTGTTGGAGTACCAACGGCAGCCCAGGTCTTCCTCCAGCAGGGAGTAGACGCCGTGCAGCAGTCCGCGACCGCTTCCGCCATAGAGGTAGATGTTCCCGTCCACCACCTCCAGCGCATAACCCTCCTCGGCCAAGTCCGCGTCCTTGAACTTGCAGGCCGCGTCAGCGAGGAGGTTGGTGCGGCCGATGCTGATGACGGCAGTGCCCGCGGGCATGTCGCTCTCATCTACGGTGGCGAAATCGGCGCCGCAGATGAGCTGCAGGTGCCGCGCCAGGTCACCGGCGGCCTTCAGCTCGACCCGACCGGCGGCGGAGGGCAAGGCCAGCACGTAGCGGGCGCGGCCGCCCTCGGCCAGCGTCAGGGGCCCCACCGGCTCGCCTGCGGGCGTGAGGCTGTTTCGCCACCGCGCGGGCATGTCGCTGCGGTGCACCCAGCCCTCATTGTCAATGGTCACGGTGCCCATGGCGGTGAACCCCTCATAGTTGACGTCTCGATCCTCGATGTACATCAGGACGCTGTAGACGCCCTGCAGTACCCCGGGCTTGAACTTGACCCGATAGGCGACGGTGATGTCGTCGGCGGTCTGGGTCACCACCGTGTGCTCGCAGTCCATGTAGCCCTGGTCGTTCTCGATGATCCTGCCCGTCTCGCCGGGAAGCCCCGTGGCCTCGGTGGCGTTCCACTGGCCGTGCTTGACGATGCCCAGTTCGCCGCTGGGCACGTGGTAGCCCAGGTAGAAGCCGGTGCGCGGATCGCCGCCGCGGACGATGACCAGGTAGGTATTGGTGAGCCGGTCGACACCGCCGGGGTAGCGGTAGGAGGCGGTGATAGTGTGCCAGGCGTCGACGGCCAGCGGGGCGGGGGGATCGGTGTCACCGTTGAAGGTAACGCTCACGTTTCGCGGTGACTGCGCCATGGTCGCGACCGCGCAGGCGCCGACGAGCACGCAGGAGAACAGGGGGCCGAGGGGTGCGGGAAGCATGCGACACTCCAGAGGGTGGGCAGAGCCATACGGGCCGCCCGGGATAGTGCGCGAGGAGGGTGTTCGCCACCGGAGGGAGGGGTCCCTCTCGAAGGAACGGACTCCTCCGTGTTCTCAGGGGGCGCGGCCCCCCGCCGTTGCCGCCGTTGCCGCCGTTGCCGCCGTTGACGTCGACTCGCGACTCGCCGACTCGTGATTCCCCCGGGCCTACTCCTGCCTGTCCGTCCCCTTGCACGCCTCCAGAGACCTCCGGGCGATCAGGCACTCCAGCGCCTCATCGAACCGCCCCGGCTCGGCGGGCACCGGTGTCCAGCTCCGGCTCAGGCCGGACAGGAGCATGGCGTTGGCAAGCCGCACCTCCTGCAGGCCCTCCTCGAGGGTGCAAAGCAGCGGGGCCTCGCCGGCGAGCGCGGCGGCGAAGTTCTCGTGCAGCTCCCGGAACGGCTCATCGTCCTCGGGCTGCCGGTAGGTGGTGACCCGTGCCACCGGAGGCGGGTCCATGCGCTCCTGAGTGGTCTCGCTGAAATGCCGGGAGTCCACGGAAAGCTCGGTGGCGCGCAGGGCGCCCTCCTCGAGAAGCAGCGTGCCCCTTGTGCCGGCGATCTCGTAGAAGCTGCGCCCCGGCGCCTCGTTGGTGCTCACGTGGAACACGCCCGTGGCTCCCGAGGGCCATTTCAGCAGCGCACAGACATCGTCCTCGACCTCGATATCGTGGCCGGAGGTGTTCATCTCCACAAGCACTTCGGAGGGGCAGCCGGCGGTCCAGAGAATGAGGTCTAGATCGTGCGGTGCCTGGTTGACCAGCACCCCTCCCCCCTCGCCCTCCCAGGTTCCGCGCCAGGGGCTGGAGCGGTAATAGGCCATGCTGCGGAACCAGTTGGTGCGCACGAAGCCGACGCGCACCGTCTCGCCCACGAAGCCCGCGGCTAGAAGCTCGTGCATCTTGCGGTGCAAGGGATGCAGGCGCATGACGAAGCCGACGCCCACGGTCATGCCGGTTTGCTCCATGACCTCCAGGCACAGCTCGCCCGCTCCGGCGGAGACGGTGAGGGGCTTTTCCACCAGGGCGTGCACCCCGCGCTGCATGGCGTCGATGGCAATCTGCGTGTGACTGTAGTGGGGCGTGCAGATGGCGATGTACTCGGGGCGAGCCTCCTTGATGAGGGCGAGATGGTCCTCGTAGGCCGGCACGCCGAACTCCTCGGAGCGCGCCTGTGCCAGGGCCGGACTCTGCTCGCACAGGCCGACGAGCTCGAACCCGTCATGGGCGCCGACGGCCCTGAGGTGCTCCTGGCCGATGAACCCCGCACCAACGACGCCAACTCTCAATCTTGCCATGCTCAATCTCCCGTGTGGGGATGCTATCCGGTGTGTTGAGGGGCCCCGCAACTCTCGCCCCGGGATGTCGCCACGTCCCGCGGGGCTACCCCGTCCTGGAGGCCCTGCGGGCGCCCTGCGACCCACCAAGCGGCCATCGAGAGCCTGGGGTAGCTGCGCCGGGTGCCCAGGTCACGAGCGGCACGACAAACGGCGATGCGGGTCCCGCTCAGCGGCGACCCGCGCTCCCAGGAACGGCACGAAGAACGGCGCACCGGGCGAGACGCCCGCGCTCCCAGGAACGGCACGACAAACGGCGCACCGGGCGAGACGCCCGCGCTCCCAGGAGCGGCACGACAAACGGCGATGCGGGCGAGACGCCCGCGCTCCCAGGGACGGCACGAAGAACGGCGATGGTCGAGTA
>CAYRFY010000607.1:0-2031 GCA_964423635.1 uncultured Armatimonadia bacterium
CGGGAGGGCGAGATCTCCCGCTCCGCCGCAGACACCGAGAAGCGCGGCGTCTTCACCGGCGCCTACGCCGTGCACCCGCTCACCGGCGCCAAGGTGCCGATCTGGGTGGGCAACTATGTCCTCATGGGCTACGGCAGCGGCGCGATCATGGCCGTGCCCGCCCACGACCAGCGCGACCTGGAGTTCGCCCGCAAGCATCACCTCCCCGTCACCGTCGTCATTCAGCCCGAGGGCATCCTGCTGGCCCCCGACTCCATGACCCAGGCCTATACCGAGCCGGGGGTGCAGGTCAATAGCGCGCAGTTCGATGGCATGAAGTCCGAACAGGCCAAGGAGGCCATCGCCGACCACCTGCAGAGCCTCGGCGCGGGAGAGCGCACAACGAACTATCGCCTGCGAGACTGGCTCATCTCCCGTCAGCGTTACTGGGGGGCGCCGATCCCCATCATCTGGTGCGAGGACTGTGGCGACGTGCCGGTGCCCTTCGAGGACCTGCCGGTGCTGCTCCCTGAGGAGGCGGAGTTCAAGCCCACCGGCGACTCGCCCCTGGAGCGCCATCCCACCTTCTCTCAGGCTACCTGCCCCCGCTGCGGCAAGCCGGCCAAGCGCGAGACGGACACGATGACCACCTATGTCTGCTCCTCGTGGTACTATCTGCGCTATGCCAGCCCGAAGCTGGAAGACGCCATCTTTGACCGCCACGACGTGGACTACTGGCTGCCGGTGAACCAGTACGTCGGCGGCGTCGAGCATGCCGTGCGCCACCTGCTCTACAGCCGGTTCATCACCAAGTTCCTCAAGGACCAGGGCTATCTGGACTTCGACGAGCCCTTCGCCCGCCTCTTCACCCAGGGGATGATCTACAAGGACGGGGCGAAGATGAGCAAGTCCAAGGGCAATGTGGTGGGGATCGATGAGATGACCGACAAGTACGGCGCCGACACGGCCCGTACGTTCATCCTCTTCGTCGGCCCGCCGGAGCAGGATGCCGAGTGGAGCGACACCGGCGTCGACGGCGCCCACCGCTTCCTGATGCGCGTCTGGCGCATGGTTTCCGGCGGCGAGCATTTCGATCTGGACTGGCGCCAGGCGCTGCCCGCGGAGCCCGATGATGCCGATCGGGCGATGCGCCGCAAGAGCCACCAGACCATTCAACGGGTCTCGGACGATCTGGCCAACATGGGCCTCAACACGATGATCAGCGCCATGATGGAGCTGACCAATGAGCTTTTGCCCTATAGCGAGAAGCTCGGGGAAAGCCGGGGCAAGCGGGCGGTGTACAGCGAGGCGGTGGAGTCGCTGCTGGTGATGCTGTCCTTGGCCGCCCCGCACATGTGTGAGGAGCTCTGGGAGCAGACGGGCCACGATAGCAGCCTGCTGCAGGCGCAGTGGCCGGTGGCCGACCCGGCCCTGGCGGCCGAGGAGACGGTGACCATCGTGGTGCAGGTGAATGGCAAGGTCCGCGACCGCCTGGACGTCCCGGCCGGCTCGGACATGGAGCCACTGAAAGAGCAGGCGGCCACCTTGCCGGGCGTGGAGAAACATGTGGAGGGCAAGCAGATCGTGAAGGTCATCACGGTGCCGGACAAGCTGATCAACATCGTGGTGAAGTAGGCCGCAAGCCGTCGCCGTCCTCGGCGCCGTTGCGGTCCGCCGTTGCCCTCTCCAGAGCGGTTGTATCGCGAAACAGAGGGAAAGCGGCCCGATAGGGCCGCAGGGAGCGGCGTCGTTGCCGTCGCCGTCCGCCGTGGCCGTCCGTCGTTGCCCTCTCCAGAGCGGCTGTATCGCGAAGGAGAGGGAAAGCGGCCCGATAGGGGCGCAGGGAGCGGCGCCGTGGCCGTTGCCGTCCGCCGTTGCCCTCTCCAGAGCGGCTGTATCGCGAAACAGAGGGAAAGCGGCCCGATAGGGGCGCAGGGAGCGGCGTCGTGGCCGTTGCCGTTGCCGTTGCCGTCCGCCGTTGCCCTCTCCAGAGCGGTTGTATCGCGAAGGAGAGGGAAAGCGGCCCGATAGGGGCGCAGGGAGCGGCGCCGT
>CAYRFY010000607.1:2131-5061 GCA_964423635.1 uncultured Armatimonadia bacterium
CGGCCCGATAGGGGCGCAGGGAGCGGCGCCGTGGCCGTTGCCGTCCGCCGTTGCCGTGGCGTCTCGCCCGCATGCCGTTGGTGTGACGCCTTGCTGACGAACGACCCCTCCGCGCGTCCGCCCCCACCCCGGGTACCTATCCCTTCTCCTTCTCCGCCACATCCAGCACCCTCAGCGTCTGGATGCACGCCCAGCGGCGCTTGTTCACTCGCCGCAGCTCGGCGATGTAGCTGTCCCACTCCTGCCCGCGGCCCAGCTCGCGCAGCAGAGCCTGCATGCACCGCAAGTGCGGCACGCTGCGCTCGTAGCCGGTGCGGTTGGCCTCCTCGATGCAGGACTCGGCGATGCTTCGCCAGATCGCGATTGCTGTGTCCGGGTGGCTGGAGGTCACCTCTTCGGCCAGCTTCAGTTCCAGGTTCCGCGTCCCCCAGTGGTGCCTGTCCTTCCGGCCGCCGTAGAGAGCGGCCGCTCTGTCCCGGTCGCCCTCGGCCAGGGCGATCTCGATGAGCAATGCCGTCATCGGGAAGCGCTCCGTCCCCTTGGGACCGCCGGGCGAGCACTCGGTGTCCGGCAGCGGCCAGCCGGCCTGCCCGGCCAGAGCGCCTCCGCTCTGCAGGTAGGCCAGACACGCGGCCCTCACCGGGACCCACAGGTCCAGAGCCACAGCCGCGTGGCGCAGCGTCTCGTATGCGGATAGGGAGGGGTTCTGCGCGAAGTCATCGGCCAAGAGGGCCGCTACCATCGCCGTGTCGCCTTCGCTCTGTGCGATGTCGCGGAGGCGTTGGCGGAGGTTGGCAGCGTGGAAGTCGTACCTGCCGGTCGATTGCCGGATGCCCTCCCTGGCCATGGCCCTGGCATCCTGGATCCTCCCGGCCTGGATCAGCAGCTCCACCGTTCTCTCGCGGCCCACGTCTGCGTAGGCCTCTCCGGTGGCCAGGGAAACGGCCTCCTCCAGCCTGCCGGCGGCGGCGAGGGCGTCCACGGCCCAGCTCCGCACCGGACTGTAGTCCGAGTCACTATCCTCTGCGTCGGCCGACTTCCCCGCCGGGCCGGGGCGCAGGCCGGAACGCACCAGCAAGACCTGAGCCACCTCGTTCCAGGCCGCCGGCTGCGCCTGCCAGATGGCCAGATCGTCGGTGCCACCGGTGAGGCCGAAGCTGTCTTCCAGGTACCTCTCATACATCCACAGGATGCGCTGAGCCGGGGGTAGGGACGAGTGGCTCAGGGCCTCCCACACCACGGCCAGCGCGCCGCGGACGGCCTCGGCGGTCTCCCCCTCGTCGTCGCTCTCCTCAACCTGCTCATTGCCGGCCTCCAGCAGTTCCAGGCCCAGCTTGAGCACCTCGTCGGCGCCGCCCGCGTCCACAATCGCCCGGAAGCACTCCGTCACCGTGCTGTAGTCCGGCGTGTAGCAGCTATCCGACCAGCTCCGGGACCAGCCCCTCTCGACGGTGACTTCCTCAAGCGCCTCGCTTGCCTCCTCGATGAGACCTTCGATATCGCCGCTGACCACCTGGATCCGACGAAGCAGGAACTCCAAAACGCCATCGACCTCGTCGCAGAGTTCGCCCAGCAGGGCCTTCAACTCCGAGGCATCCAGCCGATCCAGGTACTGATCGACGGAGGGGATCTCGGGCGGCTCCGTGGGCGCTGCGGCGGCTATCGCACCGACGGCCGGCGGCTCCGGGGCCGTGGGGGGGCAGGCCGGGTCGACCGCTGCGGGAGGCCCGGGCACCTCGCGCCCGGTCCTTACCCATTCCTGGTACTCGAGGACTGCGGCCACGCCGTGCCGACAGGGGTCCGCTTCGCCGCAGGAGCACTCCGAGGAGGGCCCATCCGACTCCACGAAAACCTCCTCATCGGAGACGGTGGCGCGGATCCCCCCATCCGCGGTGAGTTCAATGTCGGTGACCTGCCCCTGCCTGAGCAGGGCGCGACCCCGAGCGAGAGTCCGGTGTCCGGCCCAGGCAACCAGGTCGTCCCAGGTGAGGGTGGCGAGGGGATCGGGATCGGTCGGGCGATCGGGCATCTGTGCTGCCTCCGTTCGCGATAGCTCACAGTCGCCGGCGGAGTAAAGCGGCGGCCCGCCCGCCATCCTCTGCCGGGCTCTCCAGCACCCTCATCGCCGCAGGTACACGATGGCGCGTGCCGGCCGCCGGTTGCCCTGCGGTCCGCGATCAACGTATAATGGTCGCATTGCGGTCGCCGACCGCCACCGACCACAAGCCTGCATCACTGCCCGCTCTACTCAGGCGCGTCCGCGTCGGTCATGCGTCGCCGCGTGCCGGCACGTCCGGGGTGGGCCTTCGGGGGTGCCCGGTGCCGGAGTTCACCAAGACCCAACGCATCGCTCTGGTCGCCGGCATCGGGATAGCGGTCATCGCGATGTCTCTGGTGGCGATGGTGCGGGGTTGTGGGTCGGGGCCGACACTGGTGGTGTCCGCCACCGCCGCCGGTCCCGCACATGAGGCTTCCGCCTCCTTGACCGTGCACGTCAAGGGTGCCGTCGCCGTGGAGGGTCTCTATCGGCTCCCCAGTGGGGCCAGGGTCGCCGACGCCATCGCCACTGCCGGCGGGGCCACGGAGGACGCGGATCTGCAGCAGTTGAACCTGGCCGCCTTTCTCACCGACGGCCAGCAGGTCAATGTACCCCGGCGCTTCATCCCCCCGCCACCCACCGGCCCCGGTACCGCGGAGTGGCCTACCCCGACAGGGCGCGGATCGCCCCTCCGGCCCGGCTCGGCGCCTCCCACCGCGACTCGGCTCAACATCAACCGCGCCACGCCCGAGCAGATCGCGGACCTCCCCCAGATCGGTCCGGTGCTGGCGGAGCGCATCGTGCTGGATCGGCAGCAGAACGGCCCCTTCCGAGGCCTGCAGGACCTCGCCCGCGTCCAGGGGCTGGGACCCAGGCGGATCGAGGCCTTGCG
>CAYRFY010000608.1:0-5060 GCA_964423635.1 uncultured Armatimonadia bacterium
CTCGCCTGAAGCTACGTCCTCAGCGTCCACGAGAAGCAACTGCCCCGAGGGTCTGTACATCGCCTCCCCGCGCACGAGAACGCGTTGCCTGCCCCGCAGTAGCTCGACGACGCCGTCGAAGTCGCCTGTGGCGAACACGCCCTGCACCTCGTGCCCATCGTCGAGTCTGAGTGAGAAGGTCTGAGTGCTGATCCGCACGGCATCGAGCACGCCCACCAGGCGCACTCGGGTCGGTGCGGGGGTCTTCGTGTAGAGCATCCTCGCCGAGGTGATCGTTGGCTTGTCCACCACGGCTGGGGCTTCCACTGAGTAGCGGCGCCCGCTGACCAGCATCTGCTGATAGCTGCCGTTCAGCACATGTCCGAACGCTGTCAGCTTCTTGAGCAGGTCCTCGTCAAAGCGTTCGCTGTCCTCGTCCTCGTTGGCGACGTCTTTGAGCACGTCGCCCAGCAGATCGAAGCCCGTGTCTTCGGGGCTGGGTCTTGTGGGCCACAGCTCGCCCTGCGCATACAGATCGCGCGCTGCGTCCCCAAGTAGAGGAACGTCAAAGCGAACGACGGTGTCCTGCTCCCCCGACACATCGACGACCCTCACGTCGGACGCATCTGCCAGCCAGCGCGGTGGCCTGCCGTGGCTGCTACTGCGGCGCCGGTAGGCCATTGAGACGCAGAGGCGAACCACCTCGGGCAGAGTGGCCAGCAGGTGACCAAGCGGCGCCGGCGGGATGCGATCGCCGTAGGAACGGTTGCTTCGCAGGGCTACAGTCTGGAGCACGGTAACCTCTCCCATCTTGTGGGTTTGGCAGGCAAAGCCAGATGATGCGGTACGTCACGACTTGCGACTGTGTCCTGTTCGTGCATTATGCGGCCTGCGGCCTGTGGACGCAAGCGGAGCGGCACGATCTCTCATCCCCTATCCAATGCAGCGGCACGGCACTTTCGGGAAACATCAGGCACACTGCGGCGGCCCACCACGCGGGGATCTATGCGATGCGGGCGGGTCGATTGCGAGAGCCGCGGGCGTGCCGTTGCAGTCCTGCGGCGGCATAGCATTCGCGGCGCGCGGAGCGCCGGGTCAAGGTTGAGACGCAGCGGGAGGGGCGCAGGGGCTTCCCTGAGACGCAGTCGGAGGCGCAGCCACGGGGCGAGCGCACAGGTCGCCTCGCCGGGGAGGAGGGGCCTGTGGAAGATTTGCCGCGGCTACCATGCCCTGATGCTCGCGGCGCGAGCCAGACGCTGAGTTATGCATCCCCAGAACTACAGGGGCTCCTCCAGATCCGGCACCGGCGTTGCCAGCAGGTTTATCATGTCCTCGATCGTCGGGTACACCGTGGTCTGGGCGAAGATCAGGCTGTGCACGGCCACGGCGTCGCGGCTGTCGGTCTTCTGGAACCAGCCGATGATGGGGATCTCCCTGAGCACGGGCAGGTCCCTGAGAATCGGGATGCCTCCCGACAGCCGCCTGGGTGTGCCGACCTGGAAGTTCGCCGAATACTCCGAGATATCCCGGAGTTCCAGGTTGCTCAGTTGCACCTCGGTGTTCACCGTGTGCCGCTGCACCCGGGGCAGACGCGGATCCACCGTGCCGTCGGGCTCCCGGATCGGCGTCTGGGCCACGTAGTCGAAGGCGAACCGCAGGGCCTGCCCGGAGGGATCGACGAAGGGCGTCACCTGGAACGTATTGCCGGCGGTGACGGCATAGATGTTCAGCGGCGCCTCCTTCGGGAGGCCCAGGGAAGCCCCGAGCAGGGCCGAGGTCCCGCCGGTCTGGAAGGCCGAGTAGATCTGCGTCAGTTGCAGCGTCTCGTTGAGGATGTCCCGGGCCCCCTCCAGGCCAAGTTCCGCGGTGGCGTGAGGGCTCACCCTGGCGATGCGCCTGTTGCTGGCCAGCACGGAGGTGTGCTGGAGGATGCCCACGCGGAGGCGGGTGCGGCGCAGGCCCTCCTGGAGCTCATTGATGGCGGGGGTCACCACCTCGCAGTCCACGTCATCCTCCACGGCGATCATGAACTCCTTGAGCATCTGGTTGGCGGCGGCCGTACGGGCCGCCGTCTGCTCGAGAGGAGACTCGCGCTCGAGACGCCGGGCCGCGGATTCCGCGGTCTCAAGATCGGGTGCCGCGTCCACAACCTGGGGCGCTCGCCGCGACGGTGGCCCCTGCTCCGCGCCTGATGTGGGGGCCTCCCCGATCTGCACGACGCCCTCTTGCTCGAGGTAAACCAGCGCGGTCCACATCGCGTTCCGCGCCGAATCAACGGGATCTGACAGCCCATCCCCTGTCTTTATCGTGCCCTCTGTACCAAGGGGAGCCCCTCGCGCTATTCCGTAGCCTTCCAGATCGCGGCGACGTCGCTGCACCGTTTCGAGAGCACTGGCCAGCGCTCGGCGCTTGAGGGCGGCGATCAGCTCGTGTTGGGCGGGAGTGATTCCACCCCAGGGGCCGGGCCGGTCCGTCACCGTGGCATACTTGGCGATCACGCCTCGCCAGGTGGGCTCCGCCGGGCGCCGCCCCGCTGCATTGAGGATGTCGCCGGCCCCCTCGGCCCGGGGCTCGCCTCTGTGGACCTGCTCCAGTTCCGCGACGAGGCCGGTGGGCCCGCGCCACGACCGGCTGCCATCGCGCAGCAGCGTGACGTCGGCTCGGAGGCTGCGCGCCAGGCAGCTCTCCACGCGTCTTCTGGCCTCCGTGTCGTTATCCAGAGCGGCCGCTCGTCTTAGGGCGCAGATCGTGGCCCACTGCTCGGCCTTTACCTCCGCCTCATTCGACAGCGCGGCGTTGGCGCTCAGGCCCAGGGATTGCCGCAGACACCGCAGGCGAGTGCTCTCGGCGCCCTGCCCCTCGGTCTTCCCGGACGTCCCTAACCTCACGCGCAGGTCGCCCTCCACCGCGTCGAGGATCTCAAGCTGGTACTCGCGGTCGGACAGGCACAGCACGAGTATGGCTTCGCCCAGTGTGGTCACGGCCGCGGGGTCGGGGAAGGCCCTGCGGAGGAACTCGGCGGAGACGGGGTCGCTCTTGAATGTCTCGAAGCTTCTCTCGGTGAGGCCCAACTCCTCGCGCACCTCCGGAGCGTAGACGAAGAGGCGCCGGAACCACGGGGGCATGTGCGGCCAGTTCCCGCGCTCGTAGGTCTCCAGCTCATTGGCTTTCCTGTTCACCGCCCAGCGCAGGGCGGCCAGGAAGGCTCCGGAGTTCTCGCTGATGATGCCCAATTGCCGGCGCACGCCGGCCATGGCGTTATCGATGTCGGTCGGGCCGCCACCGATCTCCAGCGTCCACAGGGTCAGGCGTGCCTGCGGGGCGGGGCGGTCCATCTCGGCGAGGATCTTGCACACGTACCGCACATCCGCGGGCGTGCCCCGCAGATAGATGACGTTTTGTCCCTCGCAGGCGCACAGGATCACCCGCCGGGCGGGATTGGACGTTGTCTGGTCCGGTGTGGCGAACCAGAAGGGAGCGTCTTGATGCGCGGCGGCGAAGGCGTCGGACTCCACCAGGGCCGCCACATAAGCCTGCTTGGTGCATGTCATCAACGCGGTCTGCTTTTCGTCCAGGTTGGTCTGCGCCTCCAGGAGCACCGCTTTGGCGTTGGCCTGTTCGCTCTTGGCCTCGGTCAGTGCTTCGTCCGCCTGGGTCTTCTCGGCCTTGAGAACCTCCAATTGCTCCTGCAGCTCGGCCTCCGCGTCGGTGGTGGCTTTGACTTTGGTGGTGGTGGTGGTGGTCTTCTCGGTGCTGCCGGTGCCGGCCGTGGTCGTCGTGGAGGTGGTTGTGCTGGTGCTTTCGCTGGTGGTATCCGTCGTGGTGTTGGCGCTGTCGCTCACACGGCTCTGCAGGGACGCGATCCTCCGGGCCAACGCATTGACCCTGGCGGAGGCGGCATCCGCAGCCTCCTTAGCGGTCTTGGCCACCGCCTCTGCCTTCTCCAGACGCGCTTTGGCCCTATCGATGAGTGTATAGGCATCCCATACGTCCAGCTCCGCGGTGGCCAGCTCGTCCCGGCGCTGGGCGGCGATGGTGGCCGCGTCCGTGCTTCCCCGGAGGCGCTGCGCCTCGGGGTTGAGCATCTTGACGAGCACCTGCACATCGGAGAAGTAATAGAGCCGGGCGGTGCGGGGGACGAAGCCTGCGTAGTCACCACCGAGACCCTCCCGCAGGAGCAGGAGCGCGCGGGCCAGCAGTCTGCGGGGCGTCTCGTAGCCATTGAGGATCTCACCCAGGGCGGTGACACCGGTGCTGAAGCTGTTCAGTCCAGACAGTCCGGAGAGCTCCGTGAGCCGGGCACAGACCGTTTCGAGGACCAGCAAGAGCTCGCGCCCCGCCCGATCGGCCTCCACGGCGGCCTTGGTCCTGTGCTGCGGATCGTCCTGCAACTGCCGGCGAACCGCGTGAACCTCTTCCGCCTCCGCGGCGCAGTAGGCAAGGAAGGCGTCCGAAAAGGCCGCCAGATTGCCGAAGGAGGCCTTGGTGGCCGCGATAGAGTCGGTGAGGTGGCCGCCCCACCTATCGCGTTGCGGCGCGGTGCCGATCCCGATGTACTGCAGCGTATCGCCGAGCCCGCCATCGTCCCACGTGCTCTTCATCGCCGGGAGGTACTCGGCCTGGGCTTTGAGGCTCGCCAGGCTCGCGCCGAACTCGAGGAACGCGCCGGGCCCGGCGTCTGTCTTCTTGAACATCTCGCTGAGATCCACCGCGCTCTTCTTGATGCTCTCAAGCGAGCTTGATAGGGCTTTTTCCACTATCGTGGCGAACTCCGCGGCGCCCTCAAGCTGCTTGAGGGCGGCGTTGGCGCCGGTGAGGACACCCGAGGCGGTGGCGACCGCCGCTGTGTAGTGCTTCTCCGTGGCGGCCCTGTCTTCCGGTTCGGTGTCTTGCCATTGGGCAAGGGTGAGACTGGCCCAGGCCTTCTGCGCACCGGTTAGCGCTCCGTCCAGCTCCGTGGCTTTGTGCTTGAGGTCTTTTTCAAGCCCCGCCAGGCGGGGCGCCTTGACGCTGTGGGCTTTCAGCCCGGACAGGGCCCGGGCAAGAGACTTCAGTGCATTCGCGGCCCCAGCCCCGGCTTT
>CAYRFY010000609.1:0-3795 GCA_964423635.1 uncultured Armatimonadia bacterium
GTCCTCGTAGCGCCGGTACAGGCCATCCACATCCAGCCCCTGCAGACCCGACAGTGAGAAGTCCTGGACGCAGGCGGAAGCCAGTACGGTCCCGCAGGCCAGGGCCTGGCGCATCGCCTCGTCGTCGGTGCGGTCCAGCCAGGCCAGGAAGCCGATGAAGCCCCCGGCGAAGCTGTCCCCCGCACCGGTGGGGTCTTTCACATCCGGCAGCGGATAGCAGGGCAGGGAGAACTGGCCCTCGCGGGAGACAAGAGTCGCACCGTACTCGCCCTTCTTAACCACCACGTACTTCGGCCCCAGGTCCAGCACCTGCTGGGCGGCGGTGGCGAGATTGGCGGTTCCGGTGAGCTGCCGCACCTCGGCGTCGTTGAGCAGGGCCATGTCCACCCGGCTGAGTACCTTGACCAGATCGTCCCGGGCCCCCTCGATCCAGAAGTTCATGGTGTCACACATGGTGAACCTGGGGCCCTCGATCTGGTCCAGGACAGAGAGCTGAAGCTGGGGCTGGATATTGGCCAGGAACACATACGGCGTCTGGCGGTAGCTCTCGGGGAGACGGGGGTTGAAGTCGCCGAAGACCCCCAGTTGCGTGTCCAGCGTCTGCGCCGAGGCCATGTCGTACTCATACTTGCCGGACCAGTGGAAGGACTTGCCGCCGGCGATGGTCTTGACGCCCTCGAGGTCGACGCCTCTTGCCTCCAGTGTCGCTAAGGCCTCGGCCGGGAAGTCGTCGCCGATGACGCCAACGAGGCGCACCGGGGCCAGGAGGCCGGCGGCGAAGGCGGAGTAGGTGCCCGCGCCGCCGATGGCGCGGTCAAGCTTGCCGAAGGGTGTCTCCACGCTATCCAGGGCGATGGAGCCCACGATAAGGACGGAACTGTTCATGAAACCACCTCAGTTGATTTGACGGAGAGTGCCGCCGGAGACCGGAGGCCGAAGCAGCGAGTTCGGAGCGAAGACAGGGTGTCAGGACCCGTGAGCTACCGCCCCTCGCGCTCTCCGCTTGTCTATTGGTGCCTCTCGGGGGGACGCAATAGTTCCCTGAAGGTCAGCAGTACGATCCTGGGCAGGGCCGCCAGGCGCGGGATGCGCTGGGGCTCTTTGGCCGCGCGATAGAGCCACTCAAGACCGGTGCGTTGCATCCACGCGGGAGCGCGCTTCTTGCGGCCGGAGATCACGTCGAAGCTGCCGCCGATCCCCACGCACACCGGGACCCCCAACTCCTGCAGATGACTGCGGATCCATTTCTCCTGCCTGGGGATGCCCAGAGCCACGAAGAGCACCGCCGGTTTGGTGCGTCGGATCTCCTCGATGATGGCCGGCTCATCGTGTTCCTGGAAGTACCCGTCTCGGCAGCCGGCGATCTGCAGCCCCGGTGCCGCCTGCCTGAGCTTCTCCGCGGCCTCCTCGGCCACCCCCGGGGCGGCACCCAGCAGATAGACGGACCGGCCCAGCTTCGCCGCTACCTGGCACAGCCCGGTGACCATGTCGCAGCCGGCGCAGCGGGCCTCCAAAGGGACGTTGAGGAGTCGTGCCGCCAGGACCACACCGGCCCCGTCGGGGGTGACGAGGTCGGCCTGGTTCACGATCTGGCGGAACTCCGGGTCATCCTGGGCGCGCATGAAGCCCGAGGCGTCGGTGGTGACGATCATGTGCGGCCGGTTCTCCCGGATGAACCTCTCCGCCTCCGCCAGCGCCTGGGGCATCGTGACGGCATCGAGCTTCACACCCAGAAGCTGCACCGTGCGCGGCAGGCCGGTGACGTCCACGGCGCCCGGACGCTTCATCATCCGCAGAAGCACGTAAAACAGCGCCAGCCCGGCCGCCACCGCCACCAGGATCAGCAGCAGCTTGACGACAAAGGTCACCGTGATGAGCAGGACCAGCAGGATGGCCAGCGCGCACAGGTAGACGGTGCCCGCCAGGATCAGGCGCAGCACCTGAGCCGGGGTATAGCCCTGCTGCCGGAGGATGTCGTGGAGGTGCTGGCGCTGAGTAGTCTGGGCGATGGCCCGCACCCCGGAGCGCAGGTCGGAGGCATAGGTGCACACAGCCGCGAAGAGTGGTGCACCGACGATGATCAGGGGTACGGCGGAGACGAGGAAGGCCGTGTTCTTCAGGGCGCCCGTAATGCTGGCGATCCCCACGAAGAAGCCGATCACATAGCCGCCGGAGGTGGCGTTGCCGCCGCTGAGGCGCGGGGCCGCAGGCACCTGCGGCAGACACACGCCGGCCAGCAGGGCCGCGAACAGCGCCCCGCCCGGGCTGGTCAAATCCGGGCGCAGGGAGCAGATGACATAGAAGGTGGCACCCGCCGCCGCACCAACTCCCGCGGGCACTCCGGGGATCGTGGCGGCCCGCCCGAACAGCGCCGACATCACAAGCAGCCACAGGGTCGTGATCACCGGAGCCGCCAACCCCAGAGAGACCTGCAGCTCGGAGAACGGCAGCTTGTACGTTTCGATGCTCACGCCACGCTGGGCCACCGCGACGGCGGCGATGAGGATCGCCGCGGTGCGCAGGTACCGGGGCAATCCGCGGGCGTCGACCACGACCCCCACCAGCATCACCGCCGCCCCCCAGGGCACCACGGCCTGCAGCATCCTCACCGTCTCGGGATCCTGGCGCAAGGCGCCGGCAATGGCCAGCGCGATCCAGGCGGCAACAACCGTGACGACTCCGGTGAAATCGAAGTCGCGCGCGGTGTCACCATCCGCACGCCGGATTCTGCGGCCCACGGCGGCAAGGGGCAAGACGAGCAGGGCGCCGGCCAAGAGCGCCCCGAGGAATACGAGAGAGTGAGAGTTGAGCATCGGTGCGGTCAAGGATACGCGTAGAGTAGCGACACGTCAACAGGGCGGGCGCTTGGGGCACCGTGCGTTGGGCTCAGATGCCGCCCGCAGCATCCACGAACTCCTCGACCGTCACCCCTGCCGAGCGTATGAGCGACCTGAGCGTTCCTCGGGCGACCTCCCTGTGGTCGGGCACAGACAGAGACGCCAGGTGACCGGGCTTGGTGAGGATGATGTGGCTCCCGCGCTGCCGCGCCACCTGCCAACCGAGACTCTCCAGTGCCCCAACTACCTGTCTCCCACTGAGCACAGGCAGCGGCGGCACTACACGCTCACCTCCACCTGCTGCGTCTCGATTGTCAGTGGCAGGCCCTGGTCGGCCCTCACCTGGAGACACAGCGCGATGGCCTCACGCACGTTCTGCACGGCCTCCTCTTTGGTGGTGCCCTGACTCACACATCCCGGTATGGCCGGGCACTCCACCACCCAGACACCGTCCTCATCACGGTCGATGGTGACTACGAAACGCATGGTAGCGGTCTCTCCCTGCTGCCTGTAGCGGTCGCTCCACGCGCCTGCGCGGAGCCTCACGATGGGGTCTGCGGCAGGTGTGTCCAGCGGATGTAGGGTCTCCATTGTGTGACAGTATTCCCCGGGGCTTCCTCCCGCACACGGAGCGGCGCCGCCCGCCGCCGTCGCACGGCCCCCTTCCATCCCTTGATTCCTATCACCTATCGCCCGCCGTCTTCCGGAACTCCACCACCCGGCGACAGCCCTCCTCGAAGGTGACGGTGGGCTCCCAGCCCAGGACGTCCTTGGCCTTCCGCGGACTGAGAGCCGTGCGGCGGATCTCTCCCTTGCGCTCGGGAGCGAAGACCGGGGGCTTGTTGTACCCGGCGGCCGCGGCCACCGCGTCGAACACCTGGCGGTCGGTGGTCTCAATGCCGGTGCTGATGTTGAAGATCTCGTTGTCGCCGCCGGTGAGTGCCAGTACGTTGGCCTC
>CAYRFY010000609.1:3805-5056 GCA_964423635.1 uncultured Armatimonadia bacterium
GACAAACACGTAGTCCCGGGTCTTGTCGCCCTTGCCGAAGATCTTGGGCTCATCGCCGCGGAGCATGAGCATGGCGAAAATGGCGGTGACGCCCGCTTCGCCGCCGGGATTCTGGCGCGGGCCGTAGACGTTGGCATAGCGCAGCACGGTGTAGTTCAGACCGTCATTGTGGCGGTAGAGCCACAGATAGTGCTCCACGGTGTGCTTGGAGACTCCGTACTGGGAGACGGCACGGATGGCGGTCTCCTCGGTGGCGGGGATCGCCTCGGGGTTTCCGTAGCAGGCGCCGCCGCTGGAGGCGTAGATCATCTTGCGCAGGCCGTGGCGGATGCCGGTCTCGATGAGGTAGATGCTGCCCACGATGTTGACGGTGGCGTCAAATCCGGGCTCCCGCACCCCACGCTGGATGTCCATCTGCGCCGCATGGTGGTTGACCACCTCGGGCTTCTCACGGGCGAAAACCTGCTCCAGCGCTTCGGGATCGGTGATATCGACCTCGTAGAACGTGGCGTCGGGGTTGAGGTTCGCGGTGGAGCCGGTGGAGAGATCGTCCACAATGGCGACCTCGTGACCGAGGGCCAGGTAGCGGTCCACGATATTGGAGCCGATGAACCCGGCCCCGCCCGTGACAAGTACTTTCATCTCGGTGCCTCCAGATCGGTGTTATCATTGCTCTATCGAGTTGGCGGCCGGCAACAGACCGCCTTTGGCGACCGCGGGCGCGGGTGTCGCGCCGGGGCGATGGCTCCCTGCAGGGCCACGGAACGCTCGGGTGGGCGTCATCTTCGCCGCGAACCGCCGGGCCGTGGTGCTCAGTATACGGCACCGGCGAGTTTTGGCAAACGGAACGTGTTCGTGCGGCGCGCACATGTTCCCCGGGATCTCGCGGGCGTGGGGCCACAGAGTACGCGGCAGCGACGATCTCCCCGTGCGGGGAACATGGACAGGAACAGGGGTGTCCAACACCGAAAGGAATAGCGAAGGTTCGCCGCGGGTCGGTGCCACGGCCGGATGGCGACGCCAAAGGGCGTGATCGCCGAGTGGGGCTGGAAACTCAGATTATGCATGAACACCCTGGGGCCGCATTTCGCCATTCCCGCGTCGGGAACGGTCGAAGTACTGCCGTTCTCCCCCCTCCTCCCGTCTCCGCCAGCCGTTTGGCGGAGTAAGGGAGAGGGGGGCCGGGGGGGTGAGGTGACGTGAATCGGCGCCTGCCCGGAACCTGCATAATCTGAGTGGAAAGCCCGACCT
>CAYRFY010000610.1:0-5055 GCA_964423635.1 uncultured Armatimonadia bacterium
CGGCCTGCCGTTCACCTCTCGGAGACCCTGCGGGTCTCTTGCGGTCGACAGGCCGGTCCTGCGGACCGCTTGCGGGTGAGTGACCGCAGTGGGGCGAACCACCGCCCGCCTCCCGACACGACAGCGCTCCGCAGGCCCCGGTGCCACCGAGCGTCTGGATGGCGCGGTGTTATCGGCATGGGGCGCAGTGGGTTGGCGAGTAACGAGCCGGGGGTTGGCTCAGCCCACGGCGGCCCCTCACCCATGGCCGCCAGCGCGGCCGTGACCTCTCCCGGACGCTCGCTTCGCTCGCTGGGAGAGGCGAGGGCGCCCGGCCGCCCGCTGCGCTCGCTGGGAGAGGTGAGCATCACCGCCGCGCCCTGCAGCGGTTGCCTACCGTGGCGAGATGACCGGGTTCACTCCCGTCCCCTCGGGGCAGAGGTTCTTGTCCTCGCCTGTCTGCAGATCGACCACATGCACGGTGAATCGCGCGGCGTACACGCCGTGGTAGGCCAACAGCCTGCCGTCCGCCGACACACTCGGCCAACCGGTATTGTGGAAGGGCGACACCGCCAGGCGCTCTGTGTTCCCGTCCCGAATCACGTGGGCCCACGTGGTATGGTACTGCGGAGCCGCCGCGTAGGCGATGACGGCGCCGTCGGCTGAGACGCTTACCGGGGCCAGGGGATAGCCCTGCTCGGCGAGCAGCTCCGGCTCGCCGTCGAGGGCCATGCGGGCCAGACCGCGGGTGCAGCCGCCGATGCTCGGGCCGTCGAAGGCGAAGAGCACCGCCTTCCCGTCGTCTGTGAAACACGGGGCCGAGTACAGGCCCGCGTCCGTCGTCAGCCGGCGGGGAGTGCCGCCGTCGCCGGGTAGCAGGTGGATGTGACCCGGTCCGGCCAGGCGCTGGGAGCAAACCACGCCCAGCAGGGAGCCATCGCCGTTTCTCGTCAGGCCGCTGTGGAAGCACTCGGCCTCCGACAGCGCCCGCGTCCGTCCGGAGGCGAGGTCGCAGACCACGACCTCGGTGCGGTCGGGGCCGCTAAGGTAGGCCACTCGATCCGCCGCCAGAGCAACCGGCGAGCATTCCCAGCGGTCCGAAGTGTCCGTGACATTGATGCGCTCCGAGCCGTCCGGGCGGCACAGGAAGATGTCCTGTTGGCCCCCGGTCTCGGCCTCGAAGACGAGACAGGACCCGTCGGGGGCCCAGGCAGGTGAGCGTGCGGAGAAGAGCCCCTCGCTGACGTTCACGGTCTCACCGGTGGCCAGGTCCACCACCCGGATGCAGGCATTGGGGGAGTACGAGTGCACCGGGACATTGGCGACGAAGGCCACGTGGGGGGCGGCGAGGCAGACGGGGCCAAGGAGAATCAGGGCGAGGGAGCACAGGCGCATGGCGGTCCTCCGAATAGGGCGAACGAGGCGGATGTGCGGAGGTGCTTCGCCGCGGCGGCGAGTGAGCCCTGCGTGGGGAATGAGGCGGTGGCCGGAAGCCGACGGGCCACCCGGCATGTGGGGTGGCCCGCCTTGCGCAGCTACTGTCTATCCGCTCAGCTTACGGTCTTGCGCACCACGTCGCACACGTAATCCACCTGCTCCTCGGTGAGCAGTGTGTGCATCGGCAGTTGGATAACCTTCGCGGCCAGGTCCATCGTCACGGGCAGGTGCGCCTCATTGAGCCCGTAGGGAGCGCAGGCCTGCTGGGTGTGGGGCGGGGCCTGATAGTGGAGGGAATGGCCGATCCGGGCCTCTGCCAGGGCCTGGGCGAGCTCGTCGCGCTTCTCGGTACGGATCGGGTACAGGTGGTAGACGTGCTGGGCCCACTCGGCTTCGCAGGGGGTGACCACCGGCAGGTCGGCCAGGCGCTCGTTGTACATGGCGGCCAGCTCCCGGCGTCTGCGGTTCCACTCCTCCAGATAGCGGAACTTCACGCGCAGCATGGCGGCCTGAATCTCGTCCAGTCGCCCGTTGTAGCCAATGACCTGGTGCTCGTACTTGGACACGTGTCCGTGGTTGCGCAGTAGCCGCAGACTGTCGGCGACGTCGTCGCTGGAGGTGGTCACCATGCCGCCCTCGCCGTAGCCCCCGAGGTTCTTGGTGAGGTAGAAGCTGAAGGTCGCGGCGGTGCCCAGTGAGCCGGTACGGCGGCCCTTGTACAGGGCCCCGTGAGACTGGGCGGCGTCCTCGAGGATGAATATCTCACGGGGGCCGATGGCCTCGGCGATGGCGTCGATGTCCGCCGGGTGGCCGAAGACATGCACCGGCAGGACGACCCGGGTCTTGTCGGTGATGGCGGCCTCCACGCGGGCGGGGTCCATGCAGTAGGTATCAGGGTCGATGTCGACGACCACCGGCGTGGCGCCCACGTGCACGATGGCCTCGATCGTCGCGATGAAGGTCCAGGAGACGGTGATCACTTCATCCCCGGGCCCGACGCCGAGGGCCTTGAGGCCCAGTGAGATGGCCTCGGTGCCGTTGCCCACGCCGATGCCGTACTTGGCATCGCAATACTGAGCCCACTCGTCCTCCAGAGCCAGGAGATTGGGGCCGAGGTTGAGCTGCATCGATGTCAAAGCACAGTCGACTGCCTCCAGCAGTTCGGCGCGCAAATCCAGGTACTGGGTCTTCAGGTCCGCAAGGGGTACTTCCACGGGCTTCTCCCTCGATCTCGAGATGGCGACATCGCCGCGCGCACCTCCCCCGGGGTTTCGCAGGCCTTCACGGTGCTCGGGGACCGACAACACGCAGGATTCCTGAATTAGACAACGAACAGGAAAAAGGTTGCGGTTCAATGTTCGGCCCGGGTCCTGCCCCGGCGATGGGTGCGGGCGTTACCGGGCGGCGGTGGCTGCCTTTGCGGCCACTCACGGCCCCGGGCGCTGTGAGGAGGATCTCGCCAACGGACGACCATCAAAGGAGGGTCACCGGACCATGCCTAAGGCAATCAGGTTGTCGGAGATGGAGCTGAGCATCGGCAAGCGCGCCCGGCTGCATCGGCTCCTGTATCAGTACGGCCCGGCGAATGGTACCCTGCTACTTTTGCCCATCGACCAGGGTCTCGAGCACGGGCCCACGGACTTCTTTCCCAACCCCGACAGCGCCGACCCCGACTATCAGCTTCGCCTGGCTAAGGAGGGCAACTACTCGGGGATCGTGTTCCACATCGGCCTGGCCCGCAAGTACATGGCGCGATACGCCGGTGAGGTACCCCTGGTGCTGAAGCTCAACGGCAAGACGGCGATCCCGGCGGACGACGAGGCGGTGTCTCCGCAGACGGCGACGGTGGAGGATGCGGTGGCTTTGGGCGCCGACGCCGTCGGCTATACACTGTATGTCGGCAGTCCGCGCCAGGACGAGGACTTCATCCAGTTCTCCCAGATTCGTGACGAGGCCGACCGCTACGGAATGCCCCTGATCGTCTGGGCCTACCCGCGGGGCATAGCGGTGGAGAGCAAGGGTGGCAGGGACTCGCTTTACGCCATCGACTATGCGGCCCGGGTGGCCTGCGAACTGGGCGCCGATCTGGTGAAGCTTAACATGCCCAAGATCGGCGGGAGGAATGCGGGCGCTCAGCCGGCCCCCTACGATGACCTGCAGGTCGAGCCGCAGGAGGCGCTGAACAGAATCGTCACCTCCGCCGGGAGGACGATGGTGCTGATCTCCGGGGGCTCGAAACTGGGCGACGAGGACCTGCTGCAGAAGGCGGCCATGTGCATGGAGGCCGGAGCGACGGGGCTGATCTTCGGGCGCAACATGTGGCAGCGCAAGTGGGAGGACGCGATGGCCGCCACCGGGCGGATCCACGAGCTCCTGGCCCGCTACGGCGGGTGATGAGCAGATCGCGCCGGGACCGCCACGGCGTTGGACCCTGCGAGGAGCCGGTCGGGCCCTCAGGGACGGCGGCCGACGCCGTTCGCCGCGGGCATCCAGCTCACTCGAACCGTCGCCTGCCCGCGGATCGCAGACCCACGGGCACGGACCAAGGGCTTGCCTCCAGGACCGTGTGAGTGTAAGATCTGCAGGGGCGGGCGGGCACGTCCGCACTACGGAGCGGGCCGATGGCGGACCACGAGCACTCCCACCACCCGGGGGGCTACGACCAACAGAAGGCGGGCCAACTCACCTTCGCGATTGCGCTCACCGCCCTGGTGTTCGTCGGTGAGGTGCTGGGGGGTATCTGGAGCGGCAGTCTGGCGCTTCTGTCCGACGCGGGCCATGTGTTCTCGGACCTCTCGTCCCTGGCACTGAGCCTTGTCGCTCTGAAGCTGGCCTGCCGGCCACCCACGTACCGGCACACTTACGGGCTTCACCGGGCGGAGGTGCTGGCGGCCCTTGTCAACGGGCTGGCCCTCCTCGTCATCTGCGTGGTGATCTTCCGAGAAGCCACTCTCCGTCTGCTGCAACCGACGGAGGTGCGGTCCACGCAGATGCTGCTGGTGGCGGTGCTCGGACTGGTGGCCAACGGGGTGGTGGCCCTCAGACTGGGCCACCACGGGCAGCATGACATCAACATCCGCAGCGCCTATCTCCACGTGGTCGGCGACCTGCTGGCCTCGGTCGCCGTGGTCGTCGGGGCTCTCATCATCCGCTTCACCGGCCTGCTTGTGGTGGACCCGATACTCAGCGCGGGGATCGGGCTGCTGATTCTTGCGGGCGCGGCGAGGGTGACCCGCGAAGCGCTGCACATCCTCCTCGAGGGTGTCCCGGCGGGCATCGATCTGCAGCAGGTGGCCGCGGCCATCGCGGAAATCCCAAAGGTGGAGGGCGTGCACCACGTGCACGCCTGGACGATCTGCTCCAACGTGTTGTCCTTCAGCGCACACGTCGTGGCCTGCCCGGAGACCGAGCAGGAACGTGTGGAGCTGCGACGCCAGATACAGCAGGTGCTGTCCGAGGGCTTCGGCTTCGCGGACACCACCATCGAGCTGGAGTGCACACCGCCAAAGGACACCGGTCTGCTGCGGCCGATCGACCATGACAGCCGGGAACCGCGGCACGAAGGACACTGGCACTAGATGCCCATATGCACCGACTTGTGCACAGATGAATCAAGTTCTGGGGTCGCGATCACGCCGT
>CAYRFY010000611.1:0-5039 GCA_964423635.1 uncultured Armatimonadia bacterium
GAAAGCCCGACCTACGGGGTGGCCAACGGCTTGGTTGCGGCCCCGGAACTTGCCTGAAACGTCAAGAAGTGCGCCCATGTAGACACCTAGGCGTCTCTAGTCCCCGCGGCAGGCAATTGCAGCAAGTGTCGCACCTGCTCGATGACGACGGAGATGGCCTGCCCCACCTCCAGCGTCAATCCCGTCCCCGGAGCGACCTCTTTGGGCTGCACTCCCACCACGTGAATCTCGGGCATCGGCCCCACAAGATTGCCGATCTCCAGCACGTCGGCCAGGCCGATCTGGTGCAGGGAGGCGATGGGGGCGGCCATGTCGATATCCACCTCATCCAGAGTGAAGCTACGCACCGTGCCGGGCGGAGCCTTCATGTCCACCGCGTCGATGATGATCGCGCGGTTGCGGCCCTCCAGCTCGAAGAGCAAGTCCAGCCCTCCGGTGCCTCCCTCCACCACCTGCACCCCCTCGGGGAGATGCTCGGCCCCCAGGGCGCGGGCGGCGATCACCCCGACGCCCTCATCGCGCATCAGCTCATTGCCGACCCCCAGCACCACCGTCTCACTCACGGTCTCGGGCATCAGACGAACTCCACTTTCAGAAGATGGGTCGCGCAGGAGATGCACGGATCGTACGCCCGCACCAGCATCTCGAGGAACAGCCGAATGTCCTCGGGCTTTCGGTTCAGGATCCGCGGCACGAAGGCGTGCATGTCGTGCTCGACATTGTTGAGGTTCTGATTCGTCGGGATGACGAGATTTGCCTCCGTGATGAGCCCCTCGTCATCGAAGGTGTAGTCGTGGATGAGCTGCCCCCGGGGCACATCGGCCGCGCCCACACCGCGCCCGGCCTTGATCTTAACCGTCGGGTCTTCCAGCACAATCTCTCGGTCCAGGAGTTGATCGATGACCTCGATGGCCTCCAAGGTGGCGTGGACGCACTCCACCACCTGGGCGATGTTGTTCATGAAGGGGTTCATGCACACCGGGGCCAGCCCCAGGGCTTCCGCGACCTCCCTGGCCTCCGGCCGGAGCTGCTCGTGGTTGTTGTTGAACCTGGCCAGCGCCCCCACCATGTAGGCTCCGCTTTCCGTGGCCGCGTGCTTGGCATGGGAGTGGGGCACCACGAATTCGCGGATCTTCTGGCGATAGTCGTGGATGGGGGTGCGGTCGCCACGGCTGGAGAGGATCTCCGTGCCGCGGTACAGCGCGTACTCCTCCGGGTGGGTGAGGCTCAGAAACTCCATGTCCCGTGACATGTCGGGCAAGGACAGGGTCTTGAGCAGGTCCACGGCATCCTGGTAGTCGTCGAGAGAGGCGATGAGGCGCCCGCGGAGTGCGGCGAGGTCCTCCTTCTTCGGGCAGTGCGGGAAGCACTTGACCTTCATCGCGCAGGGGTGGATGTGGCGGCCGCCCACGATCGAGCACAGGTCATTGGCCAGCCGCTTGAGACGCAGCGCCATGAGCACCACGTCCTTGTGCGTCTCCACCAGGGGCAGGACGCTGGGGACCCCCAGCAGGTCCGGGGCGACCAGGTAGAACACATGCAGCACGTGGCTCTGCAGAATCTCGCCGCAGAAGGCGATCTTGCGCATCAGCAACGTCTGGGGGGAGATCTCGATCCCGAGGGCATCCTCCACGGCCTGCAGGGATGCGGAGGTGTGCCCGATCGAGCAGATTCCGCAGATCCTGCAGGTGATATGGGTCACCTCGTCCCAGCGGCGTCCGAGGATCATGGCCTCGTAGAATCGGGGGGATTCGGTGATCTCCAGCCGCAATTGATCGATACGCCCTTCCTTGACGTTGAGGATGATGTTGCCGTGGCCCTCAACGCGGGTAACCTCGTGAACTTCGATGTTCAAGTCTGCCATGTGCACACCTCACTTGCATGGGGCCTTGGTGCGTGGTGCCCTGCGCCGTCGGTGGGTGGGGCCAGCCGGTACGCGGGCCGTTGGCGCGACGGTAGGCGGCCGCGCCGCCCCTACACCTTCCCCGCGTCATAGCTGTTGAACAGGTCGAAGTGCTGGATGACCTCGCGGGGGCTGAGGCCGAACTGGGCCAGCGTCTCCTTGTGCGCGTTTTCGTTGGGGTCGTCCACGAAGCCCCGGCAGCCCTCACACCCGTCGCCGAAGCTGGGACAGATCGCCCCGCAGCCCGCTCGGACTACCGGCCCCATGCAGAACTTGCCCTGGAAGAACACACACACGTTCTCCTTCTTCTTGCACTCCACACACAGCGGATAGTCGGGGAGCCTGGGGGTCTTGCCCAGAGCCACGTCGCGCACGGTACGGATGAACTCGTCCCGGTCGATGGGGCAGCCGGGGAGGGCGAAGTCCACCGGCACCACGGCGCTCACCGGCCTGGCGGGAACGGTGTCGAACTGCTCTCCGGCGTCGCCGTAGACGATCTCCTTCACCTGCCCCATGCCGTAGCGGTTCTTGAGGGCATTGAGCCCCCCATTGTGGGCGCAGGCGCCGATGGCCACGACGACCCGGGCCAGCTCCCGGATCCGCTTCATCTGCATGATGTCGTGATGGGTGCTGATGCTGCCGTCGATCAGGGCGATGTCGATGTCCTCCGAGGTCTCCGTCATCGCCTCGCGCCAGCGCACCAATTCGATGAGGTTGAGCACGTCCAGGAGCTCGTTTTCGCACTCGAGAATGGCCAGGCTGCACCCCTCGCAGCCTGTGAAGGAGAACACGGCCACACGGGGCTTCATCAGATCGCCTCCCACATGTGCTTGAGCTCGGAATAGGTGAATACGGGGCCGTCCAGGCAGACGTACTTGTTATTGATCTGGCAGTGCCCGCACTTGCCCACCCCACACTTCATGTGTCGCTCCAGCGAGAGGATGATGTGCTCGTCCGGGAGCCCCTTGAGGCGACATTCGGTGATGACGAACTGGTACATGATGGGCGGCCCGACGATGGCGGCGATCGTCTTGGCCGGGTCGAGGCGGAGGTCGGGGAAGAGGGTGGTGATGACCCCCACATGACCGTCCCAGTCGGGATGGGGGCGGTCGACAGTCAGCCGCAGGTCCACATCCGCGCGACCGGACAGTGCCTCCAGCTCGTCGCGAAACAGCATCTCACCGGGAGACTTGAAGCCATAGAGGATGGTGACGTCCAGGAAGTCCTCGCGCCTGGCCAGGGCGGCCTGAATCAGGGCGCGCAGGGGCACCAGGCCGATGCCCCCGGCGACGATGAGCAGGCTATGGCCGACGAAGCTATCCACGTCAAAGCCCCTGCCGTAGGGCCCGCGGATGCCCACGATCTCCCCGCTCGCGGCGGCGTGCAGGTGCGCCGTGACATTCCCCACGTTGCGCACGCACAGCTCGAAGCCCGGCGTGCCGTCATCCAAAGAGGCCATGGAGATCGGCGCCTCACCGATCCCGAAACAGCACACCTGCACGAACTGCCCGGGCTCGTGGCCCAGAGGCTTTCCGTCCGCCATCTCCAGACGGAACAGCTTCTCTTTCTCGGTCTCATCTCGAATGTCGACGATACCGGCCATGCGCGGGACGTACAGCTCGCGCTCCACCTCGCAGCGGCAGGCATGACTAGACACCGATGGTCGCCCCCTTTCCGTGGGTCTGTAGAAGCTCGTTGATCACCGCCACCGGGTCGATCCCCACCAGGCACTGGCGCACACAGCGCCCGCACCCGCAGCAGTATGGCTTGCCGTAGCGCGTGAACAAATACGCGTACTTGCGGAAGAACCGGTGCCTCAGGCGCTGGGAGCGGTCCTCGCGGAAACTCTCCCCCCCGGCCACCTTGGCGAAGCCCTCCAGCATGCAGCCGTCCCACTCGCGCACCCGGTCGCCCGAGGCCATGGACAGGTCCATCTCGTCCAGCACATCGAAGCAAAAGCACGTCGGGCAGGTGAGGTTGCACGTCCCGCAGCCGTAGCACTTCTCCGCCTGCCGCTCCCATACGGGGCTGTCGGCGAAGCCGGCGAACAATAGTGGGAGGTTGATGACATCACAGTTGATGTCCCGCTCGCGCTGCATCTTCTGGTGCAGGTGGGTCTTGAGGTGGCCGGTCTCGGCCGCGGTGGCGTCACGGGTCGCGATGCCCCGCAGCATGGCCTCGCCCTCCTCGGTGCCCGTTTCCAGCAGGTACTCGTCGCAGCCGGGCAGAGGGGTGAGAAACAGGTCGTAGCCCGTATCCACCGAGGCCGTTCCCATACTGCCGCAGAAGCAGAACTCATCGGGCTCGCAGTCGATCCCGATGACCCGCATTTGGGCGCGCTTGTCCAGATAGTTGGCCTCGGCGTGCTCGTCGGCGAAGGCGGTGTCCAGAGCGCACAGGGCGTAGATGTCGCAGGGGTGCACGCCGAAGAGAACCATGGGCTCGCTCTCCACGACCGCCTCCGCCTCGGGCTTGTCCCCCAGCTCATAGTGGACGAGCTTCTCCTTTGGTGGGAAGGCGTACTTCTTCGGCGGCAGCACGGTGGAGACGTAGTCCAGGACGGCGTCGGCGGGGTCCTTGAGGTCATCAAAGACCCACTGCCTGTCTCCCGGGCGCTCGTGCGGCGCCACCACCCGCCCCTGCTTCATGAGTTTGGCCAGCAGGGAGCGGATTGCCTCGACACCGATGACTTGCAGTGTCATGTGCCAATACCTCCTGGTTTCCGACGTGCGCTGAGAGGCTTTGGGAATACGGCACGGCGTACGGCGACGGCGCCTCACCCCTTGCGCCTCCGGCGCTTTCCCCTCTCCCTTACTGCGCCAAACGGCGGCGCAGACGGGAGGAGGGGAATACGGCACGGCGTACGCTACGATCCTCTCCGGGCGAGTGGCTCAGCCGTCTGCCGTCTGCCGCTCACCCCCTCCTCCCGTCTCCGCGGTCGTATCGCGGAGTAAGGGAGAGGGGGTCGGCCCGAAGGGCCGGGGGGTGAGGCGACGTTGACGTGTGCCGCTCACCTCCTCCTCCCGTCTCCGCGGTCGTATCGCGGAGTAAGGCAGAGGGGGTCGGCCCGAAGGGCCGGGGGGGTGCGCCTTGCAGCGCACGTGACTAGTGGGTTCAAGTCCCACCGAAAGGAGCT
>CAYRFY010000612.1:0-2056 GCA_964423635.1 uncultured Armatimonadia bacterium
TGTCGATCCCGCCTAGGACCGCGATGCCGCCACCGCCGGAAAGTGCCGGAGCGCAATCCCCTACGGGGAAGTGGACTACTGAGAGCTGGGCCCACGGGCTCGGCTGGGTATGGGTCGCCATGTACCAATCCCCTACGGGGAAGTGGCGTATTGAGAGCGTTCCAGGCGCTCGAGACCACCCAGTATGGCCGGGCGTATCAATCCCCTACGGGGAAGTGAGGTCTTGAGGGTTACGCGGTTCACGCTGGTCGACGTCACCGACTGGATGTGCCAATCCCCTAAGGGGAAGTGGGGTCTTGAGAGCACTTGCCAAGTTGGGTGAGAACGCTGGCAAGCTGGCGTATCAATCCCCTACGGGGAAGTGGGGGTCTTCAGAGGTAGGAGAGCATCTGGGCAGAAGGTCCAGCTAACCCGCATCGGTCGCCTACGGCGAACTGGGATATTGGGAGTATCCTCTCGGAGGGCCTGGGAGTCAAGCCCTTTTCGACCGTCTTTTCCGGCCTTCCCCGCGAATCGCCATCCGCACGCCCCACAACCGGCACACCGCTACCAAACTTGCCGCTATTGGGAGCAATAAACATTTCAGTGCCACCTAACGCTTGGAATTGCCGTACATCATCCGGCTATTGGGGCCTTTCAGAGATTCGCGGGAAACTCTGGATGATCCATACCTCCGGCTCGAGGTAGCACTCGAAGACGCTGTATTGTACCCTCTGCCCCAGCCCCTCAAGCAGCTTGTGGGCCCTGGCACGGTCGCCGTCGTCGGCGATGTCGTAGGATATCAGGGTGAGCACGACTGCCCCCTCAATGGCCGGGTGTGAAGGCCCGGTAGTCCTCGATCTCCCCGATCACCACTCGGGCCAGAACCCGGGCCTGATGCTCCACCCAGTAGCGGTATGTCCCGGACAGCGCCAGGGTGGGGTGGGCGACGGTGTCGCGCATACGGCCGTCAAAGTGCCTGACGAAGCTCTCCACTCCCCGCTCGGACAGGACCAGTCCCGTCTCATCGTGGGTGAAGTCCTCGGGTCGGACGATCCGGCGGTTCACGGCGGAGACCGCGGCGGCGTCGGCCAGCAGCGGCCGGAACTCCTCCATCATGTCCAGCACCAAGGCGGGGCGGCAACCCTCTGGGGCATCGAGACCACGCCAACCAAGGCCGTCCAGGCCCACTGCGAGGCCGAATGAGGACGGTGCCGGGTGAGACCCCGGCGGGCAAGCCCGGAGTACATCAGAAGGGAGTCTGCCGTGAATCCCGACTGTGCCAACCACGAGGCGGAAGGGCCTGCGCAGCTGCGTAGATCGCTGGCGTCCCATGAAGCCTACGTCGAAGCTCTTCGCGGGATCGCGCTGTTCTCAGGGCCGGCAGCCGAGGCCGTCGCCTTCTCCAAGCCCCAGCGCAGATCCCTGCGCTATCGCCGCCCCTGTCATCCGTTTACGTGGATCGGGGCGGTGCAGTCCATGTGCTGCGTCCCCACACGCACATCGAGGTTGCCCGCGAGGTGCTGCGGGCCACGCACCGCGACCTCGACGTGGCCGGTCTGCCGAATGCCCAGCAGGCCCTGTCGCTGCTCTCCGGTATCGTCAGGGGGCAGGTCTATAACGATGGAATCGGGGTCTCCTTGGAGATGGCACACCCACCATCGGCGGCCCAAGTGCGCACCCTTCGCGACCTGCACGTGCTGGCGGGCGGCGGGCCGTTCGTAGCGGAGGTGCTCTGCGAAGCAGAGCTGCTGGGGCACCTGGAAGACGCCGCCTGCTTCGAGGCGTTCGTGTCGGCGGCGCACTTGGGCGAGGTCGGCGCCGAGCCCGTGGCGCAGGACTGCTTTCTCGGGCTGTTGGACGAGCTCCACCACGGCATCGGGTAGACCCCGCGGCTTGTGCCCCGCGGCAGATATCTGACTCGTTCGGCCCGTTGCCCAGCGGGCTCAGCCAGAATCGGCTGGCTCGGGGCTCGGCTCGTGGGTCCACACGCCGTGGCCTGGACCACGAGTGGTCTACGACGGTTGCGCTGGAGGCGAGCTCCCTCATCACCCATCCAGCGTGATTCCGCCCCTTG
>CAYRFY010000612.1:2066-5026 GCA_964423635.1 uncultured Armatimonadia bacterium
TCTCGAATTCGGGCAGGTTGTCGTGCCGCAGTCTTGCGAGGGCCTTTCTTGCCGCGATGGCTACCTGGCACGGGACGGCCAGAGCGCGGCCCAGAGCCTCCGCGTTGGCCTGGTCACCGATTTCCCCCAGCGCCCAGGCCGCAGCCCGACGAACTGACTGCGCGCGGCCATGCCTCAGGTAGGTCACGAGAGCCTCTCGTGCCTCCTGTGCCTTCGCTCTGCCGAGCGTGAACGTCGCGTCTCTTCTGCTCACCCGCGCATCACACAGAAAGGGGTGCTCTCGCTGCATCCTGACACAGGCCCCCGAGTGCCCTCGCCTTCCGAGACTGACCGTCGCGTCCTGGCAGTTGAGACTCGTCTCGGCGTCTGGGCAGCACGCGAGCCGGACGCCGATGGTGAGTGCCGAACCGACGGGATCGTCTTGCGCCATGCGGTCGATAACACCCGTTACCGTGCCCATCCGCCCCCCGCGAACCACCCCTAAGGCGCTCTTTTAAGTCTTTTAGTGTCTATCTTCATTTTATTTTCTCATATTCGCGGTCGCCTATTGCTCGTTATTCACCGGCGGTTGTGTGCTCGGATGCCGTCGTCGCCGTTCGCCGAATCCATTCCAACCCTTCCCATGGTGGCGTGCCCATCTCCAACACAGGCGCTCTGAAAGCCGTATTGCCGGAGGTGATCGAGAGAGGTGGCCTGTCTGGTGCGAATAGTCGGGAACCGGCACAGAGCCCCTGGGGCTCAGGGGGTAGAACCCTTCCCAAGGCTTGGGGAACAGTTCGGAGGAGATGCGCGGACGAGGTCCGACTCAGAAACACCTCCCGGAACTGTTCCGGAGTTACGTGCCGGGCAGAGCTTCTCGGCGCTGCCCCGGAAAGGTGTGCCTCTTTGCCACCTCGGCGACACGCCGGTGGTGCAGACACATGCGGGTGCCGCTTTGCTCCCGGGGTCCTGTGACAAGCCGTCCCCGTCCCTGCGGGCTCCGGGGGAGTACGCGTGCATCGGCGGGAAGTGTCTGCCGAGTGGGGAAAAACCTGTGGCGCTCAGGGGCTGTACCCCTTCCGGGTGCTCCTGGAGCAGTTCCGGAACCGATCATCGGCCTCTCGGCCCAGCAAAGCGCCCTGGCGAACGGTGCGGGCGGGTACGCGCCTTACAATGCCCACATCGCCGGAGCAAAAGTGCTCACACTCGGAGAAGCACGGTCCCTCCAGGCCTCAGTCAGGAGGCGGGGGCGACACCGGTCCTCCGACGACCAGGGCGGGTGCACTGCCTTCGCGACGCTGCCCCTGCTAACCGCGCCTTTTCTCGTTCGCCACAGGGGCATCGGCCACATGGACCTCAGCCGCCAGCCGCAGCAGGCGCTCTGTGACCAGGGAGCAGGGCTCCAGACCACCGAGACCGCGATTGGTCGCCACCACCACAGCCCAGCCAACATCCCGGCTGATCGTCATCTGTGCGGTGAAGAAGTCTGTATTGCCTGTGTGGGTCGTCACGGGCAGGCCGGCCACGGTCCCCGCTATCCATCCGCAGCCGTAATGCATGGCTCCCGCCGGCTCCACCCATCCAGCGGGTTCGTGGAGGAATGCTATGACGTGCGACGGTAACATCTCCCCACCGCCCGTAAGCCCACGCAAGTGCATCGCGGCGAAGCTCGCCAGGTCGTGGATCGTGCAATGCAGGCCCGCCGCGGGGCGCAGGGAACGCGGCACTCGATCTTCATTCGCGCCGCTGCTGGGCTGCGGTGTCCCGTTCACCATCCTGTGCCCCCATGGCTGGCCCGCTTCACAGGTAGGTGGCCACCCGTAGTCTGCGCTGGTCATCCGAAGCGGTGTCAATAGCCGGCTCGCCATGAGGTCCTCCCACGAACTTCTGGTCACCTTCTCTGCCATCGCCGCCGCCACCGTGTACCCGGCGTTCGAGTACGTCGGTGTGTCCCACCGTTGCCGAGCCAGGACGCACTTCACGAACTCACGCCGCAGGTCAACATCCCTGCGTTCGCCATGGCAGGCCTCGAAGCGCAGGATCTCGCGCCAGCCCAGGTCCGGTGAGCCGGGGGGCAGTGTGCCGTGGACGCAGGGGATGATGCCGGCCTGATGGGTGAGCAACTGGTGCACCGTCACCCGGCGAAACTCGTCGGGGTGCGGGCCAAGGAGATCGGGCAGCAGAGCCCCCACCGTCGTGTCCCAGCCCAGGACCCCCTGCTGGACGAGAATGGCGCACAGCGTTGCCTTCATGGCCTTGGTGCAGGAGGCGATGTGGAAGAGACTCTGCGGCGTCGCGGGTTCGGGCTCGCCGTACCGCAGGACGCCAACCACCTCGGCGACCTCCTCACCGTCTCGGGAGACGATGGCCGCCGCGAGGGCGGGGCTGTTGCTCTCGGCCAGCGTCTCCCAAAGAAGCGTCCGCACCACCGTGTTGCCGGGCAATGGCGACGCCGGTGCGAGCGCCGCTTGGCCTCCTCCATCACACCCCGACAGAGCGACCGCTCCTACCACGAGTACCAGCACAGCGCAGCACGAGTTCGCTCCACCGCGCATCCCAGACATTGCAGATCACTCCCCCGAGCCCAAGCGGGCTCCAGTCGCCACCGGCCGCACCACCTGCTGCACTATAGTTCGCCGGTACCTCGTCAGGGTCATTCTGCCCACCCCTGTCTGGAAAGCAGATAATAAGGTGTGGATGTTGAGGGGGAAAGCGGAGCGCTACCTATCCTGTCGCGAACGTCTGGTCGCCGCCAACACAAGTCTCTCAGGACATAGCCCAACCCCAGGCGCTCGCCGCGCACCCATCCCACGGGTCCCGGCGGGCGGTTCGGCGTTCTCGCCAGCCCTCTTCTCGCGCTCCTGCGCCGAACAGCGGGCCCAGAGCGCGCCGCCGGGCATCTGCCGTCCTGCAACAGACCGTCAACCTGACCGGCCGGCGGACGCTTCTGCTACGGGATGAGAAGCCGGGGAGGATATCCT
>CAYRFY010000613.1:0-5023 GCA_964423635.1 uncultured Armatimonadia bacterium
CTGGAGACCCGCGGGCACGGTGACCGACTGGTGAGCGGCTCCGACGATGCCTGTGCCGTTGACTGCCGTTGCCGTTGACCCGCGACTCGCAGACTCGCAGACTCTCAGCCTCATAGCACGCCGCCCGGAGGTGCCCTGTAATGCCTACGTCCGAGCAGGTCAAGGAGTTCGCCAAGTCCTACGGTGCCGACATCGTCGGCATCGGGTCCATGGACCGCTTCGAGGGCGCGCCGATGGAGATGGACCCGAGGTACATCTTCCCCGAAGCCAGGGCCATCGTCGGACTGGCCTTCCGCATCCACCGCGGGTGCTTCCGGGGCATCGAGGAGGGCACGTTCTTCGGGGCCTACCCTTCCATGGGGTATGCGGGGATCAACTACCGGGACGCTCCGGCGACCTTGCGGGCGCTGTGCAGCGCTCTGGAGGACGAGGGCTACGAGGCGGTACCGATCCAGAACATGCTGTTTCTCAACCCGCTGGATCCGCTGAACGGCACCCCGCGCCAGGTGAGCCGCGCGGTGGCGGCGGACCGCCCCGCCCCGGACGTCATGCTCCACTATCGCATCGCCGCCTACATCTGCGGCATGGGGCAGATCGGCTACAGCAAGGTATTCCTCACCCCACAGTTCGGGCCCAGGCAGCGCTTCGTCTTCCTGATCACGGATGCGCCACTGGAGCCGGACCCCATCTTCGAGGGCCAGATCTGCGACCGCTGCATGCTCTGCGTGCGGGATTGCACTGTGGGGGCGCTGAGCGAGGAGGAGACGGTTAGGGTGACGGTGGCGGGAAACGAGCTGGAGTGGGCGAAGCTGGACGAGATGAAGTGCTCCAGCGGCTATCAGGGCGCCAACCCGCGTTACTCGCCGTTCACTCCCGAGGACTACGACATGGAGCAGGTCATGAGCCGGCCGTACGGCGCCGCGGAATTGCCGTACAACAGGGCGGGGCACGGCATGTTCCACCTTCCGGGAGCGATGGAGGGCGCCCGCGGCTGCATCCGGGCCTGCTTCATCCATCTGGAGGAGACCGGCCGTATCAGCAACGTATTCAAGAGCCCCTTCCGCAAGCGCAAGCCGTGGGTGCTGTAGGAGGCGGCTGCCAGACACCGCACGCCTCGCCCCCCGCCCGTGTCGCCACTCCGGGCGGGATGCAACCTCCTTCGCGCCGGCGCTCCGGATCGCCGCGGCCACGAAGAAGCGCTGTCGCTGCGCAGTTCCTCTCCCCTTCCGCGCCACTCCGTTCCGGTCCGCGGCCTGACAATACCCCCGACCGGCCATGGTTCCCTTTCCCGCGGCAGCCGTCACCCCATGCTGATCCCAATAGTGCACTGTCACCGGCCCGCAGGCGCGGATCGACAGGAGTATGTGTCGCGCAGAGATGTTTTCGTGTTTGGATACGGAGGTATAGGGACATGGTGTAGCGAACAAGTCGGCATGTCCGGATAGCCAGAGAGGCATAACGGTCCATCTCAACGGGCCGTCCGCGCGGCCGTTGGCCGTCGTGGGAAAGGAACCTCGCGATGAAACCCACTGCTTTGTCCGCGGTCGCGCTCATCTCCACATTGTGCATGTCGCACGTTGCTGCTCAGGGCCCAGCCAACGACACGCCTCCCTCGCTCAGGGCGGTCGTCGACGCTCTGGGCTCACCTAATCGCGCGGCACTGACTGAGTCCCTACTGCCCGGGGCCTGCATCCGTGTCGGGCTGGGCGACCCGGTGGCGGCTGACGCGATCGAGGGGTCACTGATGGACGGCGAGGGCGCCGATGGAGGCGCCGCCCCAGAAGTGGCAGCAGTTGGCGAGGGACCTATCGGCCTGCTGGTGGTCAGGTTGGAAGGGGGAAAGTCGCTGGGTATCTGCAGCGGTCCACAGTCGGCAGAAAGCCGCATCTCGCACGTTCAGTTTGGTGCTACCCGGGACGTGCGAGAGCAAGCGGCACCCGAACTGGGCACGCTGGTACAGGCACTCGCGGACGCGTGGCGGGACGCAGCAGGTGAACCATGGCTGGCCAGCTTCGGCGAAGGCGCAACGGTGTGCGACGCGGCCGCGGAGACTGTCGTCTCACTGGATGAGTACGCGGAGACGGTGAGGCGACAGTGGGGCCAGGCCCAGGCGGGGGGCGCGTTGACGGAGGTGGCGCGCGAGATGCGTGGGGACACCGGCGCGATCCGGTTCGTAGGCACCCGTCCGGGGCTGCATGGCGAGTTGGACATTGCGGCGCTCGCCGCGTGGGGGGATGGGCACTGGAAAGTCACCCACCTCTCCTGGTACCTCATCAGGAACAGACCCAAGCGCGAGGTGGTGCTCCCATTCAACCCATCGGCTGTCCCCGGCCTCAAGGAGCCCTACTTCAGGGCACAGGAGCTTCCCAACTTCCACCCCAAGTATCTTCAGATGACGCCGTCACGCCGCAACCGCCCCTTCATCTCGGGCGACGTGGTGGTCTGGCAGGACAACATCCTCAGAGATGAAGACTACGACGTCTTCGGCTACCACCTGCCCTCCGACCGGTTGTTCCTCATAAACGCGCCGGCGCCGGAGTCCAACCAGACCTTTCCGGCCGTGAGCGACACGGCGGGCTACGTCATCTGGACCGACGACGGAGCCAAACTGACCGGCATCGATCTGTACGGTGTCTCGTTGGCGAAGGCGACCCACATCCCGTGGGGCGCTCCGCTACAGGCGGGCAGGAGCGACATGACGATCCGTGTGGGCGGCCAGGATGCCTCCCGGCCGTTGGCCGAGCCGGTCGTCGCCGCCTCGGGGACGCAGCAGCACCTACGCGCCTCGGGCTACGGCTACGTGTTCGTCGCCGAAGAGCCCAACTCAGGGCGCGTCCTGAAGGTCGGCGACATGAGGACCTGGCCGCCAAAGCCCCTGGCCGTTCCGGTTCGCTCCGCCGTCAACCCCGCCTGCCCGGACATCTGCGACAACTGGATCGTCTGGCAGGACTGGCGCAACCGCAACTGGGATATCTTCGCCTACGACATCGAAACAGGTCAGGAAGTTGCGGTGTGCACCGCTCCCGGTGACCAAGTGGCCCCCAGAGTCTCCTCGGGTATCGTCGTGTGGCAAGACGGTCGTTTTGACCCTCTGTGCAAGGGCGAGAGCCCGCGCGCCATCGAGTACCCGAGCGCCCCTTTCCCGGCGTCATCCGATGACGGTGAGAAGACGAAACTCCCGCATTGGTGGGTGTACGCCAGCGACCTGACGGTTGGGGGCGAGCTGCCGATAGCGGGTTACTTCGGACCCGCGATGGAACCAGACATCGACGGCATGGTAGTGGTGTGGCGAGAGCAGGTGCTCCACGACTGGGACGTGATGCTTATGCATCTGGCGTTGCCGGTGCCCATCTTGCTCACGGTCGACCCAGAGCCGGAGTACCAGCCCACGGCCTATCAGAACAAGGTCGCGTGGGTCCGCCGCAACGGCGAGGACGAGGAGATCGGCGTGCTCTGGTGGGAGCCCGCCGCACAGGAGAGCGACCTGATCCAGTTCGTGTCGGCCCTGCCGCGCTACGCGGTGGCCAACGGCTCGCACTACCATCGCGCCTACTGCTGGATGCTCCTGGGCTCACAGACAGCCGCTCCCGTCACCGAGCAGGACATCGCGGCACGTGGCCTCAAGCCCTGCCCGCTGTGTCTGCCTCAGTAGGAATGAGGCCTACCCCTCCCGCCTCACCTGGGCGGCGATGTCCCTCGTAAAGGTGGGCGGCTGCAGCGGCAGGTGACCGTCGGCGCAGGTGGCTTGGTCTGTCCGCACCACCTCACCCGTCCGCGTGTCCCACCAGTGCACCCTATAGGCCCCGTCTCGGAGCCCCTCCATCGCCAGCGAGGCGTCCGCGATCGGCTGTGGCGGCTCACCGTAGCGGTCGTTGTGCCAGGTGCTCTTGCGGTCATGGAGCCACAGGACCGCAAGATCCTCGGTACGCAGGCCGTAGGCATGGACGCGGATGAACCGGGGGTCTGTGTAGTCCCGGAACACGTACTGCGTCACCAGCACCCAGTCGTCGCCGTTGTTGTCGATCTGGATTGTGTGCCGCCCCGTAGGGATGGGAACCTCGTAGTCTCTGTCGTACACGCACTGCCAGATGCCCCACTGCTCCTCGAACTTGGCTTCCTTCCACTCCCCATCTCCCGGTCCGCAGGGGAGCTCCCTGGTCCAGTGCGGCTTGCCGTCGAGCAGGACCTCCAGCCTCCCGCGGGCGCTGACCTTCGCCACTCGCACCACCATCACTCCGTCCTGCCGGTAGTCCACATGGAAGCGCAGCGGGGCCTTGAGGTCCTTTTTCGAATCGGAGAAGAGCGTCTGGGAGAAGTCTCCCTCGCCGCTGAGCGAGCCGTCGTGGTTGACGGTGAAGTCGGTTCCGGTATGCCGGGCCCAAAACAGCTTGCCCGTGATGACGGCATCCTGTGCGGGGGCGTCGGGCGCCACAGGCACCGTGGGCGGCGTGAAGGTTGCCGGTTGCATGTCTAGCTCGGGCCAGGGGATCTGGTCGACGAAGCGGCGGATGGGCGTGAATTCGCGGTACATGTCCAGGGGGTCCACGTAGCCGTCCCAGTACCACAGGGCCGCCGTGCCGAAGGAGCGCGTCATGACCGAGACCCACATGCCGTTGTGCATGCTCGTTCCAAGGCCTGCGGGATCGTGCTTGGTGTCGCTGGCTTTCCAGTCGATCCCGAACTCCCCCACCATGAAGGGCTTCGGCCACGAGGCCGTGTGGGTCTGAGCCGGCCCGGCGATGTGCTCCGTCGTCGAGGTACGGGACTCGTCGCTGCCGTAGGTGTGTGCCAGGGTATAGTCGATTCCCGGGAGCCGCCAGACCTCGTCATAGCCATAGGTTGTGGTGACCAGATGGTCGTAGGGGTCGTGTTGCGCGAAGTAATCCGCCATCTCCCCGACCCACGGGGCCGGGGCGGTCACCTCGTTCCAGAACTGCCAGGACAGCACGTGGGGGTCCCAGCCCCAGCGGGCGATATAGTAGCGCAGCTTCTGCCGGTAGAGCCTGCGGGCGGTCTCGTTGGT
>CAYRFY010000614.1:0-5019 GCA_964423635.1 uncultured Armatimonadia bacterium
CGCATGCCGTTTTCGTAGATCACGTTGTTTTTGATCACACCGCGCGTGCCGACCTCATAGTGGATGCCGCATCCGCGGTTGCGGAACGAGAAGCACTCCTCGATCGTGATGTTGGACATCCAGGCGTCGAACCAAATGCCGTCGCCGTTGACGGCGTGATCGCCGTATCCGTTGACGCCGTATCCGTTGACGTTGAAGTTGACTCGCGACTCGCTGACTCGCCGACTCCTCCCCGGAGGGCCCTCCATGACACTAAACGACGCCTGCCTCGCCGGCACGGTTCTGAAGGACGAGCTCGTCATCGACGCCCATACCCACATGGGGCCCTGGTACAACTTCCACGTGCCCGAGGGAGGGACAGCGGCGTCGATGGTGCATGCCATGGACCTGCTGGGCATAGACGCGGTGATTGCCAGCCCCCACATCGCCATCGGGCCCGACTGGGTGCAGGGGAACGAGGACGTGGCGGCGGCGGCCGGGGAGTTCCCGGGCCGGATCCTGCCCTTCGTGACGGTGAACCCCAACTACGGCCGGGCCGTGGTGGAGGCCGAGATCGCCAGGTGGGAGAAGAAGACCGGCGTCCTGGCCTTCAAGCTCCATCCGTCCTGCCATGGCCGCCGGGCCTCCGATGAGGGGTACTTCCCGGTCTACGAGTATGCCGACGCCCACGGCCTGCCGATTCTCTCCCACTGCTGGGATGGCGACAGTTGCGGGGGAACGAGCACCGTCAACGGTCTGGCGGGGATGTTTTCCAATGCGAGCTTCATCATCGGCCACGCGGCCAGCAGTTGGGAGGTCATGCAGGCCGCGGCGCTGGAGGCCACGCGAAGGGAGAACGTCTATCTGGATCTCACGGGCTCTCGGCTACTGCGGGGGCTGCTGGAAGAGATGGTGCGTCGCGTTGGGGCGCACAGAGTGCTGCTTGGCACGGACATGCCCTTCATCGATCCCCGCCCGGGCCTGGGAAGGGTGCTGAGGGCCGATCTTGCTGATGATGACAAGCGCCTGATCCTGGGCCTCAATGCCAGGCGGGTATTCGGGCTGTAGGTGGCGCGAGCCGTCTGCCGCTGCCCTTGTGCCGCGGCGCCGTCGCCGTGCCCGCCACCCGCCACGGTCGTCCGTACGGAGTGCCCATGCCCTACAAGCAGGCGACGTTCTACTACTCCACAGGTACCGGCAACTCGTACCGCGCCGGCTGCTGGATGGCCGGGGCACTGGAGAGGTCCGGTGCCGAGGCGAGGGTGGTGCAACTCGAGGAGGCGCGGCCGGGCGGCGAGGTAGGGGAGGGGCCCGACTGTCTGCTGGGCATGGTCTTTCCCACGCATGGGTTTACGGCTCCGTGGAGCGTGATCGTGGGGGCAACCAGGATCCCCCGCCGCCGCGGCACTCACGCGGTGGTCGTCGCCACCCGGGCCGGGATCCGCATCGGGAGCCTCTGCCTGCCCGGACTGGAGGGCACCGCAGCCTATCTGATCGCCTGCATCCTGCTGCTCAAGGGCTATCGGGTGCGGGGCGTGATGGGCCTCGACATGCCCTCCAACTGGCTGGCTCTGCACTGGGGATTGCACCCGGGGCATGTCGTGGTGATCTCCCGGCGGGCGCAGCGCAAGACCGAGCGGTTCATCGCGAGGGTGCCGGCGGGGGAGGTTGTGCTGTGGGGCTGGGTCCCGCTGGTCCTGGGCCTCGCCCTGAGCCCGATCTCGCTTCTCTACCTGTTCCTCGGCAGGCTGCTTCTGCCCAAGGTGTTCTTCGCCGGTCCGCGATGCACCGGCTGCGGACTGTGCGCCCGGATGTGTCCGGCCCGGGCGATTGTGATGGCCGGCTCGCCGCCGCGCCCCTATTGGACCGGCAGGTGCGAAAGCTGTCAAAGGTGCATGGCCTATTGCCCCGAGCGGGCCGTCGAGGCCAGTCACTCCTGGGCGCTGGCCCTGTACTTCATCACCGCGATCCCTGTGGGAGCCGCGGCCATCGGCTGGTTCCGCGGGCAGTATCCGGACATCGCCGAGAGCCTGGACCTGCTGGTGCCCGATGTCCTGTCGTTGTACGCCGAGCTGATCCAGTGGCTCTATCTGCTGGCCGCGGTCTATGCTCTGTACCTGCCCTTCTGGCTGCTTTCTCGCACCCGCTGGGGGGGCTGGCTGCTTTCCCACACGACACTGACGACGGTCTACCGCCGCTACCACGAGCCGGAGACGGCTCTCGACCAGATCATGCCACATCGCAGCAGGGGCGATGAGAGCCCCGGCCAGGGAGATGCTTCATGAACCTACTTCCCTCAGCGCTCTGCGCCGCGCTCTGCGCCGCGCTTTGTGTCCCCGCCTGCCACGCCGACCGGTTCTGTCTTCCGGAGGCCGAGGTCTCCTATGACGGGAGCGCGGGCCTCGACAGCCTCGAGGTCCGCATCGGCCAGGTGCGGTTCCGGCCTCTGGTGGGCGCGGGCATTGTCGGTCCGGAGGGGAATGTCGACCCCTCCCTTGCCGTACGGGTACACATCGAGGCCACGGGTGACGCGCTGCGACTGCACCTGAGCTCTCCTGCCACCGGTGTGCATGGTTTCGATCCGGGCCGGGTGGAGGGCCTGCGCGCCTGGCGCCGCCTGGACCTGTCGCGGCTGGCCGAGATGTACGGTCAGATGTGGTGGCCCAAGACCACCTACAGCGTGCGCGGTCGCTTCTGGTTCACCGCCCACTGGGTGATGGAGGACAGCAACGGCACCTCGTGGGAGGCGCCGAACCAGGAGAACTCCGGAGTGGGACCCTTCCCGGCGGCGCAGGTTGTCACCTACGCCCCCGACACCGCAGGCCGCCGTCTGCCCCTGCACGAGGTGCTGGAGATCCGGGTGAGTCGAGAGCTCTGGCCCGTGGTGCCACAGCTTCGGCAGGGGCCCAGCGAGTACCGGCGGTTCCTGGCCGCGGCGGTGCAGCTCGACTTGTGGGGCGGCCGAGCCGCTCCCGAGCTGGAGCACCTGCTCACCGTGATGGGCAAGATCACCCGCGGCAGCCGGCAGTTCATCACCATCCTGCAGAATTGGGAAGTCGGCGGCTGGGACGCTTTGCTGCCCGACTCCATCTGGCTTCCGGACTATGCGCCAAACTCCGCGGTGGGCACCGTCGAGCACCTCGCGGAATTGTGCGAGCTGGGCAAGTCGCTGGGGCGCTTCGGGTTCCGCACCAACTACCGGATCCTGCGGGAGAACTCCCCCAGCTTCCTGCGCGGTGTGGCGCACTTCGCGGTGGACTCGGATGGCAAGCCCCTGGACTATCTGCGCAGCGCCGACTGGCCTGTCGTGGCCGGGCGGCAGGAGCAGGAAATCCGCGATCTGTGGCACCCCAATGCGAGCTTCACCGACCAGCTCACCTCGGGCGCGGCCCCCTGGCTGTGGCATGACTATGCCGCCGAGGGGGGCAGCCGCTCCATGCGCGAGACCCTGGAGCGGCAGAAAGGCCTGGCCCGCCTCATCCGCCGCACCCATCAGGGGCCCCTGGGGTCTGAGACACTCTTCGATCAGCAGCTCCTGGGTGAGTTCGTGGACACCGGCGATTATGGCATCGCCGACGCCCACCACCGCCTGCTCTCCCCGGAGTACAAGCTTCGCCGCCTGCATCACCTCACGGGCTTCCACGGCATGGGTCTGATGTACCGCTTCTACGAGATGCCGCCCTTCGATCGCTTCCACCACGGAACGACGACCTTCGGTTCCGATCCCGAGCAGCTCGACGACTACCGGGCCTGCGAGGTCCTCTACGGCAATGGGGCCTATGTCTGCTACCCCTTCGCCAATTGGAGCTACTGGCTCACCGAGGTGCTGCTGATCGGCAATCTCCAGAAGCACTACGCCCTGCAGCCGGTGCGGTCGGTCTTGTACTGGAAGGACGGAAGCTGGCGGACGTTGGAGGAGCTCGTGAAGCGGGGCGTGGTGCCGAATGTCTCCCCGTGGGAGGGCGAACCCACTCAGGAGTTCGGGAGGGTCCGCGTGGAGTACGACAATGGTCTCAACGTGGTGGTCAACCGCCTGCCGGGCCTGTTCCCCGTGCCGGATGCGCATCCCGAGGGCATGTGCCTGCCCCGTTACGGCTGGGTGGCCTGGAAGCCCGACGGGTCGCTGGTGGCCTTCTCAGCCGGCTGGCCGGGCACCGAGCACCGGGTGGACTATCTGCGCGACGACGCCGCGCAATTGGAGTACATCGACCCCCGGGGGCAGACCATCCGCGGCGTGAGCGCACCCACTCTGTGGCATCAGGGCAGCCCGGTGCTCTCAGCCGACCTGGAGGCGATGACAGTTACCGTCGACGGCGAGACGCTCCCGCTGGTCCTGCCGCCGCCGGAGCCACTCACCGAGCTGGACATCGGGTTTGACGAGACGATGGAAGGCTGGGCGACGGGCCCGGGGATCCTCACCACTGAGGTCGACGATGGGGCCCTTCACCTGCGCACCGTTACGGAGGACCCCCAGTTGTATGGGCCGGCTTTCGCGCTGGATGCCGCTGCTGTTGCCGCGATCGAGATCCGCATGCGGACCGATGCCGGCGAGCTGGGTCAGCTCTACTTCACCACAGAGCAGTCGCCGGGAGTGGGTCAGGACAAGGTGGTGCACTTCACCCCGATCCCCGACGGCCAATGGCATACCTATCGCCTCGAGGTAGCCAGGCATCCACAGTGGAGTGGCAAGATCGTTGGCCTCCGTCTGGATCCGGTCCACGGACCGGCTAAGGCCGAGGTGGCCATCGACTACATCAGGGCTCAGTAGCCGTCGCCGGTCCTGTCACCTGTCGTTCCTGCCGTCGCTGCCGTTGTCCCCTTGCATGATGGCTCTGCGGTCAGAAACTGGCCCCCCTCCTCCCGTCTCGCCGGTCGTATCGGCGAGTAAGGGAGAGGGGGGAGGCCCGAAGGGCCGGGGGGTGAGGTGCCGTTGACGTGGGCTGGGCGGTTCCCCCTTGCATGATGGCTCTGCGGTCAGAAACTGACCCCCCTCCTCCCGTCTCGCCGGTCGTATCGGCGAGTAAGGGAGAGGGGGGAGGC
>CAYRFY010000615.1:0-4997 GCA_964423635.1 uncultured Armatimonadia bacterium
GGCGAAGGCGGGCTCTTCCGCCGCACCTCTTGGGAGCCATGGCGTTCAGAGGGAGCGGCCCGAAGCATCTTCCTGAGCCAGGCAGCGCATACCATGGACCCTATCGCGGCGGCACAATTGGCACAGGAGCAGTGGGCCCGGTCTGCGGCGAGGCGGCGCGTGTCTGACCTTGCCCGGGAGCTTGGGCCTCCGACCTATGCCGTCGGCGGCGCGGTGCGAGATGCCGTCATGGGGCGAGAGCCCCACGACTGGGACCTGCTCAGCCTCGCCCCCGAGTCTCTGGCCCTGGCGGTGCGATCCGCCCTGGGAGCCACCCTCGTCCCCCTGCACGATGACCCCTACACCTGCCGTCTTGTGATCGGCGTCGGCACCGACCGGCGGGAGGAGATCGATCTCGCCGCCCCGCGCGGCGATGGCCTCGAGCAGGACCTGGCCGCCCGCGACTTCACCGTCAACAGCATGGCCTGGTCCATCACCGATGGGGCGGCGGGCGTCGTGGACCCCTGCGGAGGCCTTCGCGACCTGGAGGCCCGCCTCCTGCGCGGCAATTCGGCACAGGTGTTTCGCGACGATCCTCTGCGCTGCCTGAGGGCTTTCAGACTGTCGGGGGAGTTGGGCCTGAGCCTGGAGCCCGCAACGACGGCCTGGATCTCAGCCGCCGCCGACGGTCTGGCGAGGGTCGCCGGGGAGCGGGTGGGAGCGGAGTTCTCCCGTCTCGTCGTGCCTCCCGGTCTGGCGGCGCGCATCCGCGCCATGGACGAAAGCGGCGTGCTTTGCCGGGTGATCCCCGAGCTGGAGACGCTGAAGGGGGTGCGCCAGGGAGGGTTCCATCACCTGGACGTCTGGGGGCACACGCTGGCCCTGCTGGATGAGCTGGAAGGGCTCTTGGAGCGGCCGGGGAGTCTGTTCCCCCGGACCTCCCGGACGCTGGCGCCGTATGCGGCGGACGACGATGCCCGGCTGCGGCTGAAGCTTGCGGGGCTTCTGCACGACATCGCCAAGCCCCGGTGCGCCTGTGTGCAGGACGGGTGGGTGCGCTTCATCGGCCACGAGAAGGTGGGGGCCGAGGTGGCCGCGGCCATCTGTCGCCGGCTGCGGCTGCCCGGAGAGGTGTGCCGCTCGGTGAGCCGTCTGGTGCTGGACCACATGCGCCCGATCATGCTGGTGAACGGCTCGGACAGCGTGATCCCGACGGTCAGCGCCATCCGGCGCCTGGTGGCCGACTGTGACCCGGACGGGTTTGGTATCCTGCTGCTGGCGGCGGCGGACATCCAGGCCTGCCTGGGCCCGAAGACCGATCCGGCCGATCGCGCCACGCGCCTGGACATTCTGGACCGCGCCTTCGCCGCCTACGTGGACTGGACCGAGACCCAAAGCTTCGAACCGCTCCTGCGGGGCCGGCACCTCATCCAGCACCTTGGGCTTGAGCCGGGACCGGAGTTCTCGGAGATTCTCAAGGCGGTGGAGAGGGCTCAGATCGACGGTGAGATCAGCTCCACCCGGGAGGCTCTCGCGTTGGCCCGCAGACTGATCGAAGGGGCCGCGGAGGAGAGGAGCGAATAGAAGATGGTCCGCACACCCCGGGCAGGACGGTCGCAGGCGTCGGAGGCCCGGCGCCGGACACTGCTTTCCCGGCCATGGTGCGCGGCCAATGAGCTTGCTCCCACCGGCTACCCGGAGGTGACCCGGCGTCGATGCGCTCAGGACTGGACGGACGGCCACGGCCCCACCGCGGCGGCCCTGCCTTGCTGGCACTCGGCCTTGCGCTTCTCTCCGGCGCATGCCGGGCCCAGGAGCCTTTGATCCCCGCTATCGAGCTGAAGGTGGAGAACCTCACCGATCGTGCCCGGGGCGCCACGTGGGTCGCCCTGCAGTGGCAGTCGCCGGCCCAGCGCTTCGACTTGCTGTACGGGCCCTCGGGATCGCGGGGCGGCGAGCCGCGGGAGTACGAGACCATCGAGGGTCTCTATACCCTGGCCTATTCGGTCATCGGCCTGTCGCCCGACACCCCGTACACCTTCCGCGTCCGCGCCTATCCAATGGCGGGCGGCGACGGCGATCCGGTGCTCTCGGCACCGCTATCGGTCCGCACTTTGCCCTACGCCCCCACACAATGGCATGGTGTGTTCTTCTGGCCCCAGCACCCGGTCTCCGCCTCCCCGGCGGAAGAGACCGAAGCCGCCATCGAGGCCGCTGGTGGGAAGCTGTACCTGCTGGAGGCCTCCGGCTGCAGCCTCACCCTATCCTGCCTGGAGCCCGCCGGACTGATGGTGCAGTGGACTTGTGCCTTCTCCCCACAGATCGACGATGTCGCCCTTTGCTATCGGCGCCCGGACATGTGCGTCTCGCAGGGGAAGCTGTGGTTCACCTGGGAGTCGGTGAAACCGTCCGAGGGCGAGCCGCAGCCGGGTGACTATCGTCAGCGCCTGGCCTACTACGAGCTGCCCGGGGAGGCGGACGAGCGCCCCCCCGACAGCCCCCAGCGGTTCAGCGCGGTCATGGAGATTTCGCCCTCCGCCCCCGACCAGGGCACGCGCTGGGGTTCTGTGGCTCACTATCTGGACGCGGTATGGGTCTGCTGGACGGAGGTGTACCTCTCAGAGGAGCGGCTGACCTCAGGACGGCTGACCGTGGCGCCGTACGAGATACGCACCGGATCGCTGGGCAGGCCAGTCGTCTGGGACGACTGTCCCACGACCTATCCGGCCGATGCGGGCATCAGCAGCTTCGGCGGCGATCTGCGGGTCATGTTCTCCGACCGCGCCCGGCTGCTGGAGAGCCCTGAGACCGAGCCCTTGATGTGGGCACGCTTCGATGGCCGGCGCTTCTACGACGTCGCCTACCTGCGCCGCCTGGGCCGGAACTTCGCCCCCCGTGGTGTGCAGGTCGCGGACAGGTTCTACTATGTCTACCAGTCGGACGCCTCCTATCCCGCCTCCGGCGGCCTGTACTATGACATCGATCTGGGACGCTCGGCGGTGGGAGGCCTGCGAGTAGACCCCACCGGCGCGCTGTTCGTTGCCGGGATCACCTGCGTCGGCGACATGAAGCACAACTCCGCCCCCGACGTGGCCGTTCTGGGCAGCGACCTGTTCGTGGCCTATGCCAAGCGCGAGGATCAGCCGGACCCCGACAGCGGCTGGGCGCCCAGGACCTCCCGGGCCTACGGCACCTACATCACCCGGGTGACCGGGACGGCCCAGGCCGAGGAGCTCTAGAGGTCCGGCCGAAAAGCCGGTTCTCCCCCGAAGATGTCATCCTGAATGTCAATCTCGCGCAGCGAGATAGCGAAGGATCTCGCCATATGCCAGGGGATTCTTCGAGCTGCTCGCTCCGGGAGCGGACGCTCTCAGAATGACAGTCCCATGCGAATGTGGGCTCTTCGGCCGGACCTCCAAGCGCCGCCCCGACGCGACGACACCCCTTCCGGCCGCCCCTTCGCGGGCCACACGCCTCGACGCCGAACCACAAGCACCCTCTCACAACCGTTCCTGCGCGTACTTCCTCAGTAGCAGCGATATGAAGGCGCAGACCACGAATACGACCGCGAAAACGTTGAATATGCCGGCGAAATCCCCGGTGGCGCGCATGAGAATGCTGCTCCAGATCGCCGTGGCGGCCACGCCGAAATCACGCCAGACGAACAGCGCTCCATAGGCCAGGGGCCTTCGGCTGCGGTCCGCCGAATCGCCAACCATTGCCGCCGAGACCACGGGAACCGTTCCGCTGAGGACCGCCAGGCCCGCCGCGGCCAGGGCGGCGGCGGCGATGGAGACGAAGGAGACCGCCACGAGCATGGACGCGGCGGCGATGAGAAAGCTGCCGGCCAGCACCGTGCCGTGGCCCAGGCGATCCGCCATCGACCCTCCCAGGTAGCTCAGGCAGAACTGCACCAGCGGATAGAAGGTGCCGGTCACCCAGATATACTGGGCACCATAGGTGCTCTCGATGTAGTCTCCGAAGACGCCGAGCATGATGCCGAATGACAGCGCCGAGGTGAGCTGCAAGAAGCCGGCCACGATCACCTTCGAACGTCGGGCCACCACAACCAGGTCCTGCAGCGTGGGCATCTGCGGAACGAAGTCCTCATCTCGGGGGTGGGTCAGGACCATCAGGTTCCCAATGCCGGTGAAGACTATCGCCGCGATGTACAGCGAGAACGGCTGCCACGAGGGGTTGCCGTAGATCAGGCCGAGGATCGCGGCCCCGGCCAGCCAGCCGCCGTGAGTGGCGGCATAGAGCGTCCCGGCTCCCACACCATGGGCCCTGCGACCGGCGTCCGTGGCGTCCAGAATCGACATCGTCGTCCCGGCCCACATGGCCGCGCCGCCCCATCCCCAAACCGCCGCGGCCAAGAGCGCCAGCGGGTAGCTCTCCAGATAGAACGTGGCCAGCATCACCACACTGAACAGCGAGTACGTGGTGGCCCCCACCATCGTCAGCCGCCAGTTGCTCCACTTCCGCAGCAGGTAGACATTGCCCACCCGGAACACCATCATGCTGAGGTACACCATGCCGGGCACGAGGTTGCACATCAGGGGCGTCCAGTCCGTGATACCCCGCAGATAGGGCACTAGATAGAGCTGCTGGGCACCGGTACCCATGAAGACCATGAAGAAGGTGCCGGAGAGCAGCAGCACGGTGCGTCGCGCCCTGGCGATGACCTCGGGCGAGTCGATCTGGGGCGTCTCGGGCTTGGTAGTGGTCAAGACACAGGGCTCCTGAGCGGTACTGGGTGGGAAGATGCGAATGACGTGCAGGCGGAACGCCGGCGCCCCCGGCAAACGGCAACGGCCGCGGGCTGGAAAGCCCGCGCCTCCAACGGCGACGGCAACGGCCGCGGGCTGGAAAGCCCGCGCCACCAACGGCGACGGCAAACGGCAACGGCCGCGGGCTGGAAGCTCACATTATGTAGGATACCAGCAGTCGCCGAATCACGTCGCCTCACCCCCCCAGCCCCCCTCTCCCTTACTCCGCCAAACGGCCGGCGGAGACGG
>CAYRFY010000616.1:0-3031 GCA_964423635.1 uncultured Armatimonadia bacterium
GCGACGGCGAGTAACGGCGGGAACGGCCAACGGCACTGATGACGCCTCACCCCCGGCTCCTTACTCGCCCAAACGGCGGGCGAGACGGGAGGAGGGGAGCACGGCGGACGGCGACGGCGAGTAACGGCGGGAACGGCCAACGGCACTGATGACGCCTCACCCCCGACCCCTTACTCGCCCAAACGGCGGGCGAGACGGGAGGAAAGGAGCACGGCGGACGCCGACGGCGCGGCGGACGGCGGGGACGCGGCCCGGAACTGGCTTCAAGCGTGAAGAAGTGCGCCCATGTAGGCATTTAGTCCGAGGGCAGGCTCATCTCCCAGGCCCTGACGTCCTGCACCGCACCGCGGGGGCCGATGACGCCGATGCGGGCCCGTTCCACGGCGCCGGTGCCGGTGAGCTGCTGACACTCGATGAGCTGCTCGTCCAGGTAGAACTCCATCATCCCGCGCCGGGCCAGGAGGCGAAACCGCGGGTTGGGGGGGAAGCTCCACTCGCGGTCCACCCGCTGCTGCGGCCCCCAGTAGTCACCAAAGGCGTCCATCTGGCCGATCTCGACCACTCCGCCCGGGAGCAGCCTTACGGCGAAGCCGGTTGCTCCGGCATACAGGTATACCCCCGCCACTTCCGCCATCACACGGGGCATCTGGATGGTGCCCTCGGCCACAATGCCGCTGCGGAAGTTGAGATAGTCGGTGACCAGCGTCATCGCCGGGGTGGCCGGACCATTGCTCAGCACCCCGATCTTTTCGCCCTTGACGGCATCATTGCCCTCCCAGTATTGCAGACGCAGCGTGCCTTCGCTGTCCACCTCGGCGCGCTTCAGCGGCGCGGCATAGACGCCACCGGGCGACATGGAGTGGTGATTTACCAGGAGCCCTTCGGGAGTGCTGAGAAACCGAGAGAAGTAGGTATTCCCGGCGTTGAGGAGGCACGCATTCCTGGGGCTGCGGCGGTACGGGCCGGCGACGTTGTCGGCCACGTAGCTCCACATGGCCCCATTGCCCCCGAGCATCGCGTAGACCTTGTCGCCGATGGGCCAGAATGCCCCGGCCTCGGTGGCCTCGGGCTCGAAGGTCGGGGGCTCCATGGCGTGCCAGGTCAGGCCGTCCTCGGTATAGCCCAGCGCCATCGGGGCCGCGGTCCAGATGCCGTAGTAGCCGCCCTCGGCCCGGGGCATGGGGTAGATGCAATCCCAGCGTCCGTACTTATCGTAGTGCCACTCGTCGGCTCGGAACATGTGCTCATCGCCGAACTTGTGCCACTCCACCAGGTCGGTGGACCAGGCGAAGAGGATGTTCTGAGTCTCGCGGCCGTTGGGCTCCTGACGCCACTCCGAGTAATTGCACACAAACAGCCCGCTGCGGTCGAAGTCCGGAGCCTTCCAGACCGCTCCGGTCCCCAGGTACCGCACCATCTCCGATGAGGCCCGCAGGGCCCAGCCCTGGTCGTCGTAGTGCACGCCGTCGACGGATGTGGCAACGCCGAACCCCTCACCCAGCCGATCGCCGCTGATGAGGTAGTAAAGGAAGTATGTGCCGTCGTGGTGGAAACACCAGGTGTCCCACTGATCGGTGACCTGCTGGGATTTGAAGATCATGACCCGGAGCCTCCGTGAATCAGCGAGTCAGCGAGTCGGCGGGTTGCCGGTCAATGGCAGCGGCGGATACGGCGGCATCACCGGCCACCGGTTGTCCCAGAGCACAGGCTTTTTGGCACCGCGACCGCCGGGCTGACTCCGGTGTTCCCGCAAGGAGCCCCGCTCAAACCAAACGGGAAGCGACCGATTAGCAAACGGATTGTCGGAGCGCACTCGGACGGGCCTGTACGGAACTCTCGGAAGAGAGCAGGACCCGGCTCAGCAGTGCTCAGCGCGCGCGACGACGGGAGGGCCTCCCCCCGCCTGCGGAGAGGACCGGGGTGGGGTACCGGCCGTTGGCGGCCCGCGGCCCGAACGGCAGAGCCCCCCTCAATCCCCCCGCAGGCGGGGGGAGGCCGAGGATTGCGCTCGCGCTGAATGACCCGGCACCTCAATCCCCCCGCAGGCGGGGGGAGGCCCGGGGACAGCCCGCGACCGAGGCATCGTGCCGGAGGCACACTCCTGAGACTTCGGTACAGGCCCCTGTCCGGACGGAGGTGGTCAGCGGGACCCCGGGGAAGCGGAAAGACGTTGATGTTTCGCCACATCAGGGCGTCGAGTGCGGGGCGCCGGCAGAGGCATCCCGCAGCCCGTCGTGGCCCCGGCACCGGCGGCATTCCTCATGCCGGCGCGGGGACGGGTTGGAGCGGGAACCGGTGACGTTCGGCGCTCGCGCGCCCCACAGGAGGCAGCCATGGCCGATAGCGACAGACCCAATATCCTGTTCATTCTCGCCGACGACCACGGCGCGTGGGCCCTGGGCTGCGCCGGCAATGCGGAGATAAAGACCCCCAATCTGGACCGCATCGCCGCAAGCGGCGTGAGGTTCTCGAACTTCTTCTGCGTCTCGCCGGTCTGCTCGCCGGCCCGGGCCTCGATCCTCACCGGCCGCATCCCCTCCCAGCACGGGGTCCACGACTGGCTGCGGGCAGGGAGCTCCACCATCGAGCCGGACCGTGAGGGTCGGTTGACGGACTACCTCGAGGGCCAGACCGCCTACTCGGAGCTGCTCGCGGCCGACGGCTACCTCTGCGGCATGAGCGGCAAGTGGCATCTGGGGGACTCGCACCATCCGCACAAGGGCTTCGAGTTCTGGGAGGTGCACGCCACCGGGGGCAGCCCCTACTACGGCGCGCCGCTGATCCGCGGGGGCGAGGTCTACCGCGAGGAGCGCTATGTCACCGACGTCATCACGGATAACGCCCTGGAGTTTCTGGACCGGCGAGCCGGCGAGGAGCGCCCGTTCTATCTCAGCGTCCACTACACCGCCCCCCACAGCCCGTGGGAACGCGAGCAGCACCCGCGCGAGGTGTTCGACGAGTACCACGCCAATTGCCCGTTTTGCTCCGTTCCGCAAGAGCCCATGCACCCGTGGCAGATCAACTCGGCGCC
>CAYRFY010000616.1:3041-4989 GCA_964423635.1 uncultured Armatimonadia bacterium
CGGCGCCGTACGGACACGACGAAAGCTCGCGGCGCAACCACCTGAGCGGCTACTACGCGGCGATCACCGAGATGGACCGCAATGTGGGGCGTCTTTGGGACCGGCTGGAGGCGCAGGATCTGCTTGAGAGCACGCTGGTCGTCTTCACCGGGGACAACGGCATGAACATGGGGCACCACGGCATCTACGGCAAGGGCAACGGCACCTTCCCTCAGAACATGTACGACACCTCGGTGAAGGTCCCGATGCTGATCTCGCGTCCCGGGCACGTCCCGGCGGGCCTGCGATGCGACGACCTGCTCAGTCACTACGACGTCATGCCTACCTTGCTGGACTACTGCTCGGTGGGCAATCCCGAGGCCGCGTCGCTGCCCGGCCGGAGCTTTTGCCCCCTCCTGCGCGGTGGGCCGCTGGAGCAGCGGGAGGACATCGTGGTCTTCGACGAGTACGGCCCGACACGGATGATCCGTACCCGGACCCACAAGTACGTGCACCGCTATCCGTATGGTCCCCACGAGCTGTATGACCTGCAGGCCGACCCCGACGAGCGAGAGAACCTGTACGGCCACGAGGCAGCGGTGGCGCAGGAGCTGAAGGGCAGGCTGGAGGAGTGGTTCGTGCGCTACTGCGACCCGGCGCGGGACGGCTCGCGAGAGCCCGTGACGGGCAAGGGACAATTGGGGTTGGCGGGGCCGGCGGGAAAGGGCGAGAGCGTGTTCGCCGATGACTGGCATTACCTGGGGGACGGCGGGAGCGGCAGGTGATAGGAAACAGGTGACAGGAACGGCGGGGACGGTCCCGCAGGGCGGGAGCAGGGAGGGCGGGGACGGCCGGCCTCCCCGAGGAACAGGGAGGCCGGCGTAGTGGTGCGGCCTCAGTGGCTTCGATAGCTGAGGCGGCTATGGGGCAGCCGCGGTCGTGGTGCTAGTCGGTGTCGGACAGGGTCCAGAGGTTGGGTGAGACCGTGCTGTCGTACTTCTGCCACTTGGCATGGCCGTCGAAGAAGGCGTAGTTGCAGCCATCATTGTGTCGCGTGAAAGCGCCGGCCGCGTAGTTCGAATACCCCTCCCAGTTGAGCGAGCAGACCCGGTGCCCGCTGCCCCCCTCGGTGAGCCAGATGGTGCTGGCCGGCGCCGGGATGGCGGCGAGACGCACGACCGTATTGCTGCCGTGGTAACTGTAGTTGCCGCCGATGTTACGGTCGCAGTTCATGCTGTATGAGAGCCAGCTCGAGCCACTGTCCGAGGGGCACTTGTAGATTGCCGTGTTCTTCAGGTAGGGCACGAGAGCCTCGTACCACTCGATGCGCAGGGCCCAGTCGGGAGCCACGTCGTAGTATCTCATTACCAGCGTCTCGTCATAGTCCTGAGAATACATCATGGTGCCGAGGCCGAGCTGTTTGAGGTTGCTCAGGCAACTCGTTTGCCGGGCCTTTTCCCGTGCTCTGGCGAATACGGGAAACAGGATCGCGGCAAGGATGGCGATGATGGCGATGACCACGAGCAGCTCGATCAGGGTGAAGCCGGTGCGCTTGTGCATCATGACACCTTCTCCTCTACGTTTGGTCCGCCCGAGGGCGGTGGGACCGTCCGGCCGCGCTGAACCGAAACGAGCACCGCAGTGGCTCGAGGTGAGGCCGCCGGGCATGAGGCGTCCCTGAATGGCCTCTTTATTGTCTTCGACACTCGTCTCCGTGATTCCTTCCGCCACAGTGTGAGTATTGTCTGAAGGTGTCGCATTGTCGCCCGGTCTCAGGGTACCCCGGCTTGTTTGGAGGCAAACGGCCGCGGATGGCCTTTCACGCTCTGCAGGAGTCTGGGAATGGCCGCCCCTCAGAAGCTGGAGGAGGGCCCGGCAGCATTTGTGGATGCAAGTGTTGCTTCCGCAGGGGCGGGAGAGCCTGTCGGCTAAGTCAATTGGGCCGCCTACGTGCCTCGTTGCCATAGCT
>CAYRFY010000617.1:0-4729 GCA_964423635.1 uncultured Armatimonadia bacterium
CCGCCAGACCGGTCCGACGCGGGCCGCGCCTCGACCGTGCACACCCGCCACTGTTCTCTACGTCACAGGCCCCGGTCGCGTGACACTCGCCGTCTTCTCTTGGGCGTCCCACAAGACACCCGAGAGCGGTGGAACAGGGCTCAGGGCCCTGAACGCGGCGATCGCAGGTAGCGGCGGAGGGCGGGATCGAGTGAGCACGATGGTCCTCGCGGACTCGGTCCCCCCGTCTCTCGTGACGTTCCGGCCGGCAGACTTCCCCGCGTCATTCCAGTAACCAGGATGGTCCCCTACCTGGTCCGGTTGGCCCATCCGACACCAGCAGCACCGCCTCCCTCTCGTCCGCAGGGTTCGTCAGCGCCTCGGCCACGGCCGCAGCGGCCAGACCACGGGCGGCGGCGGTCTCCCTGGACCCGTCCCCCGGCAGGCTCTCCAGGACCGTCAATGCCCACGACACGTCCAGAGAAGCGACGACTTCCAGGAGCGGCACCGCCACGCTGGACTGCAGCTTGCCGGCTCCCCCGGCCTCGGCCAGGACACCGTCCACGATGTGCCGGGCCAAGTCAGGATCGACTCCCGCCAGCAGTCGCGCGAAGCTCAGACTCTGCTGCAGCGTCCAGTCGTCGTTCACCACGGGCAGCGCTCGCGTGCTGAGGGCCGCCGCGCGCCGTCCAAACTCCCGGTAGCCGCTGTGTCCCAGGCGCCGGGCCACGATCGCAACACGGTACAGGTCCGGCAAGACCATGGCCCGGCCGGGCGACCGGCGGACCTCACTCTCCAGCGCGGCGGCCGCCTCGTCCACGAGGGCCGCAACCTGATCCGTCGGCGCCCGGCCGGCGAGGCGTACCAGTGCCAGCGCACGCATCTGAGGCACAGAGAGCGATCGTGCCTGCTTGGTCGCCTCCTGCAGCCTCTCCGTCGGGTAGCAACTGAGCACCACCGGCAGTGCCCCCTCCCGCTGCGGGGCGCTGGCGATCTGCTCCAGCATCTCCAGGGCCCTGGCGAGGTCGACGGGGGCCAGGTTACAGGCCATCGCCGTTAGCGCCACGGCCGCGTAGGGGCTGCCATCGGGCATGCTCTGCACCAGCTCCAACGCCGCCTCGAGGTCGGCCAGGCACAGAGCGGCCGCCACCTCGCCCCGAGCGACGAGCTCGCGAGGCTCCCAGCCCAGTCGCCAGGCCTCCTCGGTCGCCTGCGCCAGTGTCTTTTCCCCTGCCTGCCGATTCAGCGGCAGCAGGCGCCGGCCCACGTCGGCGATCAGCTCAAGCTGCCTCAGAGGCTCGCCCGGGTGGATGCCCAGCTCCAGCACGCGGCAGAGACACCGGCAGGCGGCTTCGGGGTGCCCAGGAGCCAGCTCGTCGGCCGCCTTCACCAACTCGCGAGCGACCGCCTCCGCTCTGGCGGTACGCGTCATCAACGACATCCCGCCCTCGAGGTCTTGGGCCAGCATGCGCCTTCCCACTACCAGGTCCACCGCCGCGGTGTCCCCGCGGCCACGGGCCGCCGCCTCGTACGCCGCCTCCGCGTCAACGGCCGCCAGCGCACCCAGCAGTCCTTTCCCGGGCGTATGCCCACCGCGCAGAGCGAACGCCACGGCCTCAAGGAGCACCTGCCGGGCCGTTGCGGACGGGTCCAGGGGGAAGTTGGCGGCCGTCGGGACCGGCACGGGCTCGCCCACCACCGGGGCGGAATACGGCTCCAGCACGATCCGGCACGGCGCCTCACCCGTCTGCGCAACGCCGACCGCCATGGCGCGGCCCTCGGCGGTGACGAACGCGCATACCTCGCCTTCCACCAGGCCGGTGAGACAGAAGCGGCCCTGCCCGTCGGTGGTCGTCGTGCGCACCGAGTACGCGTCCAGCGACACACACACCCGCGCCCCCGCCACCGGACCGCCCGCCGCATCGACCACGACGCCCGAGAGCTTCCCACGGAGACGCTGCAGCGTCACGGTGCCCAGGTCCTTGATTGCGCCCTCCTCGGCAACCCACTGATCGGTCACCCGCGGCCGGCAGTCGTCGGCAGTCAGGCGTAGATGGTAGGTGAGCCCGTCCGTCAGGTCGGTGTCGACGATGGTACCGTCCTCGTCGGCCCCGGGGCACTCGCGGGCGCGGTACGCCCCGTCGGCGCCCTCGATCTGCATTGCCCGGGCCGTCAGCACGGGGACCCCATCTTGGTCCGCGACCCGCACACGCACCCCCGTCACCGGCTTGGCCGGCTTCGGGCTCAGCGTGAGCACGGCCGGCCCCTCCTGCTCTCCGGGCGTGACCGCAACCTCGGGGCTGAACAGCCATCCCTTCATCGCCGAGACGATGACCGTCTCGGGCCCCTGGTCGGCCAAGGTGAAGCGGCCGGCGGCGTCGCTGCTCCCTACCGGCAACGAGACGGCCGGCACCGGGCCTCTTTTGCACAGGACTGCCGCGCCCGGCACCGGCTCTCCCGCCTCATCCACCACCCTCCCGGTCACATCGGCGACGCGCTTGAGCACGACGTCACCTAACACCGCGCCGTCCGGCGGCGTCACGGAGCAGGGCGTCGTTAGCCGCTCATAACCGCGGCGAAAGCCCGTCCAGAGGCTGGTCTCTCCCGGCAAGCAGCGCAGCTCAAACCGCCCGCCCTCGTCGCTTGTCCCAATGGCCCAGTAGTTGACCGGAACCTCCGCCGCCCGGTGCAGCAACCTGACCCGGACGCCTGCCAGGCCCTGCCCGGTGTCCTGTGCCACCACTCTCCCCCTCACGGGATACGTCTTCTCGGCGGTGAGCGTCACCTCCGTCACCTTGCCGGACGCGACCTCAATACCCGCCGCCCCGCCAACGTGATAGTCCGCGGCCGCCTGCTCGGCGGCCGTCACCTGGTACGTACCGGGCGGCATCGACGACGGCCGTGGCCGAGAAGACAGACCCGACCTCGCGGTCGCACGCCCATGCCTCGAGGTGCAGTCCGGCGAAGCCCTCAGCGCCGGCGGGACAATCGATGCGCCCGCTGAGGCTGCCCGCGAGCGCCAGACGGAAGGTCACCCCCTCCTCGGTCCCGAGCTTGCCGGCCTGCCCGCGGCCCGGAGCGAAGGCGTGCAGACCCACCTGCCAGCCGCGGCGGGCGACGAGCACTGAGAAGGCGCCGTGCTCGTCCGTCTTGGCCGAGAACAGGCCGCTCAGTTCGTCGGGAACCGCGTACAGGCCCCTCCCCACGGCGCGCTTCCCGGAGTCGGCAACCGAGTACGGCGCTACCTCGACCCCGGCGATCGGACTGCCCTCGGCATCCACGACGCGTCCGGTCACCGTGCCGGGGGGCTCCAGCTTCAGCCAGGCCACAAGGCCCGGGTCGGCTGTGCCGAAGTGTGCCAGAGCGCTGCCCGGCCGGCAGGCATAGACAGACAGGCCCCACTCGCCCCAGAGCTGTGCCACATCGGCATCGGGGACCTCAAAGGTGAAGCGCCCGTCCGGCCCCGTCCGGCCTGTGGCCAGCAGGACCGAGTCAAGCAGGTTCGGTGGCACTCCCCGGAACAGCCACACCGGCACATCGGCGGCGGGGTCCTCTTGGCCGTCCACCACGATGCCGGACAGCGTTGCGGCGGAGGTACTGCTCGCGAGGAGAATGAGAGCGGACAGGGCAAGCACGACACACAGCGCGCCGCGGCTCGCTGGGAAGACCAAGGCAACTCCCCCTCATCGGATGTGCTTGGGTGCCTGCGGAACATTATGCGCTCATCGCAGTTTGAAATCAACAGACAGAGGATTTACGACCGATAGTTCGAATATGCCGCCATGAAACCCGCGCATACTATGGGAACGCTCATCCGCGTCTGGCGTCGGGAGTGGGCCGGGCTCAGTCGCGCGCAGCCTACCCCGGCCGTGTCTGCGGCGGCCTCCGGCGCCGGGCGAGTGACCACGGACGACGTCTACGCCTGGGAAGGCGACCGGCCGCCCCACACCTGGCCGGAGCTGAGAGGGCTTCTCCAGCTCATGCAGCGCCACGGGCCGCATCAGACCGAGCTGGACGAGTTCCACCAGGCACTGGGAGCGGGGCAGCGTCGTCGGCGGCCTGGGGGGGCGAGCTCACCATCCTGCGCCGGCGCGCCATCCGGGCCAACACTTTGGCCCACATCCCCGGCGAGCAGGCCCGCGCCTGGGCGAGACGGGCGGCGGACATATGCAGGGAGGCCGCAGAAAGAGGGCGCCGGGCAAAGCCGGCGCCGGTCTACTGAGACGTTGTCGACGCCGTCGGGGGAAGGGAGGGCGGCTCCTATCCAACACTCCTGGCAGGCGCCGCGGAGCACCTGGACGCCCTGCCCGACTCGTTGCCGCCGTGTTGCTCACTGTCCTGGGCGGCGGCGGCCCGGGCGCCGGCGCCGGAGGCCGAGGCGCAACTGGCCAGACGGGACGCGACCGCCCCCTGCCCGTATCACCCCAAGGGAGCCGGCAGAACGCGGGGCCGGGACCGGGGCCGTTGGTCGTGATGGAGGGGTTATGATGAAATGGTCCGCCGGTGCGACGCGAAGCGTCGCCGGCACACACACGGCGCGGGGTGCCTCGCAGCAGGCGACGGCGCTGCCGGGGCCATAGGCCTACAGGGCCGGCGCTTCGCCGGGTTCAGGCGGGCAGGGGAGGTCGAAGCGGCCGTCCGCGCCTGTCGTGGTGCAGGCGAGCCTCGTCATATCGTCATCATCCGCCAGGGGCTCAAGTCCCCCATGCAGCCACACCGAGACCCCGGCGACTGGGCGGTCTCGTCGGCA
>CAYRFY010000617.1:4739-4963 GCA_964423635.1 uncultured Armatimonadia bacterium
ATCCGCGACCGTCCCGCGAATGGCGGCGGCACGAAGCGGCAGGGCGAGGAAGAGCAGGGCACAGAGGCAGACGGCGGAGCGCCCAAGCGGCCGGCGACGCAGGCAAGAGGCCATGGATGTCATCCCAAACGGCCGGTGACGTGAGGCACCGGCCGTCGATGGACCCGGCGCATGCACGTGGTCGGCGCGGTGGCTACATCTCCTTGTCGAACAACTTCTCGAAC
>CAYRFY010000618.1:0-4949 GCA_964423635.1 uncultured Armatimonadia bacterium
CTTCGCCCCTACCCCTCGAATACTACCTCACCCACGTGGGCGCCGATCTCCAGTCTCGCCCTTTCGGCGTCGGGGACCTGCTCGTCGTTGAAGCGGAGGTTGTCGATGCGCACCCCCTCCACCGTGTGCTGCTCGTCGGCGCCACGGAAGAAGGAGGTCGGCATCACCGGCCCGAGCACCTGGATGTCCTTAAACAGCACGTTCCGGGCTGTGCCGCGCTGGGTATCCGCCGACCACATGGTGCCCTGGATGTGGATCACCATCAGGTGTGGGCAGAAGGTGTCCTGAGGGTCCTCGGTGTAGGTGTCCTCCGGGCTCTGCTGCAGGCGGGGAGTGGGGGCATGAGCATCGGTCTCGACGCGGATGTCGCTGAAGACGATGTTTCGCACCGCGGCCCGGTCACCGTGCTGGATATCCAGAGCGATGTGGACGGTGTGGATGGCGTCGCTGTCCTCAAACAGCACATTGGAGATCTCCGGTGCGCAGGTCTCGGCGCCGATCTCAAAGGCCCTCCCCCAGTCGTTCCAGATCACGCAGCCCCGGGCGTGGATGTTTTTCACCGGCAGATCGCCCCGGAACTTGAGCCCCTTGACCACGATGCTGTCATCGAAGGAGCGGATGAAACTGTCCTGTATGGTGACGTTCTGGCTGTTACACACATCGATCCCGTCGGCGTTGTAGCGCCACAGTCCGATGAGTTTCACATTGCTGATGGTGGCATTGCGGCAGCCGAACAAAGAGCAGCACCACACATCCGGGTCGCGCATGACCACACCGTCGATGGTGATGTTGTCACAGTCCGTCAGGCGGATGTTCCCGCCACCCTGGTCGCGCTCGAAGGGGCTCAGGTCGATGATCCCGCGGCCCAGGATCTTGATGTTCGAGGCCCCGGTGGCATGAAGTCCACCGTAGACCACGGCCCCGGGAGCGATGTAGACGGTCTGATTGCTCTCCAATGTCACTCGGCCGGGTCGGTGCACTCCGGGGCCGAAGTAGATGAGGCCCGGGCCCTCGGCCTGCGGGGCATCTGTCTCCAGAGGACTGGGAAAAAGATGCAGGGCTCCGTGTGGCCCATTGACCTCGACCACCACGCCCCGCGGCGGGGCGAGATCGAAGCGGATGCGGTTGCCCTCGACCTGCGGCGTGATCGCAAAGGACCGCGGCCGCACCTCCACCGACTCGATGGGTCGGTGGCAGACCACCTCCACCGACGCTGAGCCGTCGGCGTCCCAGTAGGCAAAGCCGGCGAGCTCTGTCTGGTCCACGGGGCGCTGGTAGCCGGGCCAGACCTGGTTGAAGGGCATTGCCGATACGCGGCAGGAATAGACAGGCACGGGGTTGCCACCGACGGTGACTTCGAAGTCCTCACAGAGGGCCTCGCCGTTCGGGGCCTGGGCGATCGCGATCGTCTGAGCGGGCGTTTCCATCTGGGCACTCCTGGCGGCGGTGATGGGTAGCAGGCAGGACAGCAGGGCGAGCAGCAGAAAACGCGGCCGGCGGGCCATAGGTGGCCTCCGTTCTGAACGGACGAAACACGACCACATGACCTTCGGCCTCCGGGCGGGTGATTCCTCCTGTCGCAACATGCCCGGACGAGGAGGCCCCGGCATCGGCGGGGGAGAAGCGACCCGGAGGACGGGGTCTGCAGTTGTCCGGGAACTTCGCCGCAACATCGCGGGGTGAGTCCTTCCATGCACCGTGTCTGCTCTGTCGCGTTCGTGGCCGTGCTTGGCCTGGCTCCGGCCCGGGCCCTGGACTGGACGGACGACTTCTCTGAGCGTCGGGACGGCTGGGAGACGCCGTCCGGCGACTGGGCCTGGGAGGAGGGCACGTTGCGGCAGCGCAATGGCTCGGATGCGTACTACATGGCGCTGCGCGAGCAAAGGCTCACGGAAGGCGCCATCACCGTGGTAGGTGCCGCCACCGCGGCCAACTCCAGCGGAGACGGCTGCATCGGCATCGTCTGCAAGTACCTCGACTCGGACAACTGGGTGCTCATCCGCTTTGGGGCGTACGGCCGGGCCTTCGTGATGACGAGGGTGGAGGGCAAGAGGGAGATCCATCCCCTGCGGCCCTTCATCGCCGAGATTGGGCGGGAATATCGGTGTGTGGCCACTCTCTGTCAGGGTCTGGTTTTTGCCGAAGTCGACGGCAGGCCGATGGGCGTCTGGCGCGATCCCTTTGCCGGGCAGGCCGGGAGGCCCGGCCTCTATGCTCAGTCGCCCGCGGAGTTCTCGTCCTTCCACGTCGGGCAGCCTCCACAGATGCCGGACCTCTCCGCCGCCGCGACGGCGGCGCTGGCCGATGGCCCGCAGGTCATCGAACAGAGCGCTGAGTGGCGCCTTGAGGCCGTGGAGTACGCCGCCGCGCCGCTTTCGCCGACCATCAGCGGGCCCGACCGCTACACGCTGGCGCTGTACGTTCGCAACGGCGGTACCGTGCCCGCTGAGGTGACGGACGTGACGCTGGATGGTGAGCCGGCCAGCGCCCTGATCGAGGCGGGACGCCTGAGCTGGTGGCGCTCGTGGCCGGAAACGGTGCCGCCGGGTGCGGTGGCGCAGGTGCTCATCAAGTCCGCAGGGATCAGTCTCACCCAGGCGGCACAGGTGATGCTCGGCGCCCCCATGGGGCCACATCGAGTGCGACTTTCAGGCTCCGGGCAGGGGGCGTTGGAGGTCGAGTTCGCCCTGGACCCTCGGCCGGCACCGTTGTGTATCAACTTCATCGCCTTCGATGAGGGTCTCCGCACACTGCATGTCTACCTCGCCGCCCGGGGTGAGCTGGTGGGCCGGCGGATCGAGCGTGTGGAGGTGAATGGCGAGGATGTGACGGGACGCGTGCAGCCGGACCCGGCGACCGTCGGTCTCCGAGCCGACACGCTGCCATTGCGCGTCGCTCTGGAGCACCCTCTGGAGCCGGCGGCGCCCGTGGTGGTGTCCGTGCGGGCTCAGGGCGGCGACTTCGCCGGACACGCCGTGCGCGCCTTTGCCTCGCGGTTTCCCATACAGGTGGTGATCCTGGGTAAGCAGCCCGGAGCCGCCGAAGTGGCCGAGATCGCCAATTTGTGCTTCACCGAGGTGGGCTTCTGTGGGGCGCGGTTTGACAATATGGCCGAGCTTGCCCGCAATGGGCTTTCCTACTTCCCCTACGCCTATCCGGGGCAAAAGAGCATCGAGGCCTACTTGGCCCAACCCCAACGGCCGCCGCTCACGGCGTGGTGGATCGACGAGATCGACGGCTGGCGCAGGACCCCGCGCGACGCCCAGGAGATGCTCTCGCAGGCCGACGATCTGATGCGCGACAAGGGTCTGCCCGTGGCACCCCACTGCATGAACATCATGGCCCCATGGACGGATGTGGGGTACGTCGAGCTTTGCGATGCGCTGTCCCACGAGTACGGCATCGACTTCGGCATCGCCGACGGCGAGGGCTATCGGCGGGCGCTGGATTTCAGGACCCCGGGCGACATCAGCCGGCGCGAGTTGAGAATCGCCAGGCGTCCGTGGTGGCCTTACTTCCGCAACATCGAGGCCGCCGTCCTCCTGGAGGCCGGAACCACCAGGATCGTGGGCCACTATCGCCCCATCGACCCCCGCGAGCATCGCCTCATCGTCTACTCCTGCCTGGCCAACGGGGCCAAGGGGGCGCTGAACTGGAACTACGGGGTCAACCACGTCACACCGCAGCAGAGCACGTGGCTGTCCAAGAAGCATGACGCCATCCGCCTGAACATGACCGCGCTCAAGCAGAGCGAGGCTTTCGGTGTCACGATTCCCCAGCACCTGCTGGACGGCCTGCGGGAGGCGACCCATGAATGCGGACGGGTGAATGCGGAGCTGCAATTGCTGGGGCCGCTGCTGGCGAAAGGGGACGTATCGGACCTGGCCAGGATCGTTGGCTGTCGGCCGGAGCAAAGCCCCCGCGGTGGCCCCGCCGCCCACGCCCGGGCGATCGTCTGTGGCCCGGACACCCTGGTGCTCCTCGCGATCAACCTCAACATCGACTCGGACTTCAACGCCCGCGACCCCAGGCCCGTGCGCAGCTACGACAGCGTCGCTGTTGATATGGAGCTCGACCTGCCGCAGTGGCTGAGCCCGAAGGATGTGTTCGAAGTCTCCTGCCGGGGCGTGTCTCCGGTGCCCACCGAGCGACAGGGGGAAAAGCTCCGGCTCAGCCTGCCGGCTCTGGAAGTGGCTACGGCGGTGATCATCACCTCGGATCGGCAGATGCGGGAGCAGATGGCAACGAAGCTGGAGGGCCTGCAGAAGCGTCTGGGCCTGGCGGGGGTGACTTGGGAATAGCAGGCCGTCGGCCGCGCCGGGGTACGCAGGACAGTCTGTTGTGCCCGCGGGTCCCCATCCGGCGGAGACCCGCGAGCATTGGCAAAGCCGGCTCAGCGGCCATCGCTGGGCGAAGGTCGCCGTCGGCGGCCCCTACTGCGCCACACAGAAGGCGAAGATCACCAGGTCCTGGTCGCCGGAGTTGGCCAGCCCGTGGGTGCCGCCGGGGACGTTGTACAGCACGTCTCCCTTCTTCACCGGTTGCTTCTTGCCGTCCAGTTCGGCAATGCCCTGGCCCTCCATCACGAAGTAGATCTCCTCCTCATCGCCGTGGGGGTGGTCGCCGATGCTGGCGCCGGGCGGGATGATGGTCACCCCTACTCCGGTGATCTTGCTCTTGAAGGCATCGCCGGTGAAGGCCGTGGCGCCGAAGCACTCGCCCTCTCCGTCGCGGATGCGGGCCTTCACACGGTCGACTTCGTACACGTTGACGATAGGCATGCGTTGACCTCTGTGGTTGCGTGATGTGGTTGTGATGGACCTGCACTACCGCAGGGCTTGTGGCGCCCTGCGGTGTACGCCAAAGCGAGGGGCAGCGGGTGATGTACCGTCACCGCACCTCACTGCTCGTTCACCGTCTCGATCATTGCCATGATGTTCTCCGGCTTA
>CAYRFY010000619.1:0-4933 GCA_964423635.1 uncultured Armatimonadia bacterium
GCAACGGCAAACGACTGGCGCCGCCGCTTTGTAGGGCGCGGGCCTGTACCGCGCCGAGGGGGCCATCCAGCAACAACTGCAACGGCGGCGGCGCACAGGTCGCCGCCCTACAACGGCAGACGGCGCCGCTCCCTGCGGGGCCGCCCGGCACCCCGCCGGGCGTCAGCTTTCTCTCAGCACTTCCAGGAATCTGGGGCCGAAATCCTCCAGCTTGCTCTTGAGCACTCCGGAGACGGTGCCGAGGGTCTGGAGGTCCTGGGGGCGCCGGGCGGCCATCTCGTCCAGGGTATAGTCGGGGAAAATGGCGAAGTCTGGCACCTTCCGCTGCCTGGCCAGCTCGCCGCGCAGGGCACGCAGGTCGCCAAGCAGATCGGATTGTGGTCGCGGGGCCCGCGGCGGCTTCTCGGCCGCGGAGGCGGTGGCAGGTGGAGCCGGGGGAGCAGGAGGCGGGGCCGTGTCCTGAGGCGGATGCGGCGGCGTTGCGGGCTCCGGCCCGGCGGCGGCACCGCCGGCGACGGCCGAGCGGACGACCTGCAGCACGATGTCCCCGTAGGCCTCGACCTTGGCGGGGCTCACGCCGGGGAGCGCCAGCAGTTGCTCCACCGTTGTGGGCCGCGCCCGGGCGATAGCGGTCAGCGCTTTGTCGGAGAAGATTCGAAAGGCCGGGATCTTGGCCTCACGCGCGAGGCGCAGCCGCTCGGCCCGGAGCGCCTCCCACAGCGGCCCGGAACCCTTGGGCTTCTCGTCCGCCCGGGTCTTGGACCTTCCGGGACTGGGCGAGGTCACCTTCTCCTGCGTCTGCCCGGGGGGGGCGGCGGCATGTTCGCGCACCACGGAGAGTATCTGCTCTCCGAAGTTGGTGAGCTTGCGGGCCGTCATCCCCTTCACGGCGCCCAACTCCTCCCTGTCGGTCGGGCGGCGACGGGCGATCTCCTTGACCATGTCGTTGGTGAGGATCTTGCGGGGATTGACCCCGGTCTGTCGGGCGAGTTTGCCGCGAAGCCGCCGCAGATCGGCAATGATGTCGTCGTCCAAGGCGGGGTGGCGGGGCCTGCGCTCCCGAGGCGGCGCCTGCTCGGAGCTGCGAAGGCAGACCGTGGCCCGCTCCTGCGAGCATTCCTCCATCCGCTCGCCGGGACGCAGGACGAAGCCGTGAGCCAGGTCTATCCGGACAACGTCCTGGGTCACCATCTCTCGCAGTAGCTTCTCCCAGTCCAGGTGAGGGAAGCGCCGGGCGGCCCCGAAAGCGTCCAGCCTGTCGTGGCCCAACTGACGGATCGTGGGGCTGGTGCGTCCGGCGAGGATGTCCAGTACATAGCCTTGCCGGTGCGCGTGCCCCAGTTGCGCCATGCACTGCAGAACAAGGCGCGCCGCGGAGGACACATCGGCGGTGCGCGGTGGGCCAAGGCAGGTATCGCAGTTCCCGCAGGGGCCCGCAGGCTTATCTCCGAAGTAGCGCAACAGCGCCATGCGCCGGCAGGTGGGCGTCTCGCACAGGCCCACGAGCCGGTCGAGCTTGGCGTAGGCGACATGCTGGTACTCATCGGAGGCCTCGGAGTCGGCGATCAGGCGCCGGACGAAGAAGAGGTCTCCGGGGGCGTAGAGCATCCAGGCGTCGGCCGGCTCGCCGTCGCGGCCGGCCCGGCCGGTCTCCTGATAGTAGGCTTCAACGCTCTTGGGGATGTCGGCGTGGGCGACGAAACGGATATCGGGCTTGTCCACCCCGAGCCCGAAGGCCACGGTGGCCACGACCACGAGACTTTCATCGTGGAGGAACCGGTCCTGATTGCGGCGGCGCCGGTCATCGCCCATGCCGGCATGGTAGGGGATGGCGCGAATCCCCTGAGCTTGTAGCCACTCGGCGGTGCTCTCCGTCTTGGCCCGCGAGCGGCAGTAGACGATCCCCGCATGGCCCTTGTGAGAGCCGGAAACGAAGCGCAGCAGTTGCGCGCGCCAGTCGTGGCGGGGGGTGATGGTGTAGCGGATATTGGGGCGGTCGAAGCCGGTGACGAAGCGCTCGGCCTCGGGCACCGAGAGTTGCCTGACGATGTCATCGCGGGTGAGTTCGTCGGCGGTGGCGGTGAGAGCAACCACCGGAACCTGGGGGAAGGTCTTGCGCAGGATCGAGAGCTGCAGGTAGTCGGGGCGGAAGTCGTGGCCCCACTGGGAGATGCAGTGGGCCTCATCCACGGCGAACAGTGCCAGCGGGATCTGCTCGAACTGCTTCAGTCCGCCCTCGATCGCCAGGCGTTCAGGGGCCAGGTAGACCAGGTCCAGTTCGCCCCGGTGCATGGCGGCGCGGACCTGACGGCTCTCCTCGTAGGAGAGGCTGGAGTTGAGGAACGCCGCCCTGACGCCTCGCGCGCGCAACGCCTGCACCTGATCGTGCATCAGGGCGATCAGGGGCGAGACGACCACGGCCACTCCGGGACGCAGGATGGCCGGAAGCTGGTAGCACAGGGACTTGCCCGCTCCGGTGGGCATCACCACGAGGGCGTCTTTGCCTTCGGAGATGTGGTCGATGATCTCCTCCTGGCGCCCGCGAAACCGCGGGAAGCCGAAGACATCGAAAAGAGCACGCCTGGATGGCTCAGACATGGTGAAACGCTGCCAACCGGTGGTAGAGGATAGGGGTCGATAGTGCCAGGGTCAAGCGGAGGGGCACAGGCACAGCTTAGGCCATGGGGAGGCAGCGGTCAAGACCACGGAGGGAGGACCTATACCCGGCCCGTGGACCGTCCCGGAGGCCTGTGGGAAAGGCCCGGAGGCGGGACAAGATGCCGTCGCGGGCCGGGCGCCGCGGGGGTGGCTTCGGACCGCTCCCTGCAATGAAGGCCGCCCACAGAGTGACTTCACCCCGGGGGGAGAGACAGCGCGGCACGCCGGACGCGGAAAGACGTCTATCCCGGCTCGTTATCCCCCAACACCTCGGTCAGCTTCGCCAACAGCTCCCGGAATCTGTAGGGCTTGCGCATGAAGGCCGCCACGCCCAGGCCTTCGAGTTGGCCGGTAACGTCATCCTGGCTGAAACCGCTGGAGAGCAGGACCGGAGTGTCGGTGCGCACCCGGCGGATGTCCTTGAGCACGTCGAGGCCGGTCTTGCGCGGCATGGTGAGGTCCAAGATCACGGCGGCGATGCTCTCGGAGTGCTGAGAGAAGACCTCGGTAGCCGCCTCGCCGTCGCGGGCCACGAGCACCTGGTACCCCGCGCCCGTCAGGACTTCGCTGACGATCTCGACGATGTCCGCTTCGTCGTCCACCACCAGAATCGTGGCGTTCTGAACCGTTTGGGAGTCGTTTGGCATCTTGACTCAGTCCTCCTCGTCCGGGCGTCCGGGCCACCGATCGACCGGCGAGCGTCGGCGGGCGCCCGGCGGACGGCGGCAAGCGTCCAGACGAGACGGCGTGCCGCGCTTTGGTCGGGCCAGGCTTTGTGATATACTCTCGGCCATGCTATCCAGACGGCTTGTGGGGCGCGTAGACCCTGTGATGCTGGTCATCATCGGCCTGTTGGTCACCGTAGGGCTGCTGATGATCTACAGCAGCACGCGTGCCTCGCTGGTGGACGACGGCCTCGCACCAACGAAGAAGGTCTTCACGCAGGTCATCTCTCTGGTGATCGCGCTGGTGGCCCTCTTCGTCGTCGCCTGCATCGACTATGAGAAGATCATCTCCGTGGCCATGCCGATCATGGGCGCGACACTGGCCCTGCTGGTTCTGGTGCTGCTGCTACCGGCGGACAAGGGCGCTCACCGCTGGATTCACCTGGGACCGTACAACCTGCAACCCGCCGAGCTGGCGAAGGTTGCGGTGATCATCCTGCTGGCCGCCTTCCTGGCCTCGCGGGACGATGAGGTGGATACGCTCTCTTTGGTGTCCCGCTCGCTGGTCTACGCCGCGGTGCCCTCCGCCCTGATCTTCCTGGAGCCCGACATCGGCACCGTCGCGGTCATCATGTGCGCCTGGCTAACCATGCTCTTCGTGGCCGGCGCCAAGGCCCGGCACCTGGGGGCCTACGTGCTGGCGGCCGTGGTCTTGTTCGGCGCCGCGTGGAACCTCGGCGTCATCCGACCGTACCAAAAAGAGCGTATCTTGTCCTTCATCGACCCGGATAAGGATGCGCAGGGCTCGGGCTACCATCTGCGGCAGTCGATGATCGCCATCGGCTCGGGCGGGCTGTGGGGACAGGGCCTGTTCCGGGGCAAACAGACCCAGTTAGGATTCGTGCCCGATCAGGAGACGGACTTCATCTTCACCGCCATCGGCGAAGAGCTGGGGTTCATGGGATCGCTGGTCGTGATCGCCCTGTATGCCGGCCTCGTCTGGCGGGTCTACGGAGTCGCCGCGACGGCCAAGGACATGCAAGGGCGCCTGGTGGCGGCGGGAATAGCCGCCGTGCTTTGCGTCCATGTCGTCGTGAACATCAGTATGACGATAGGGCTGATGCCCGTCAAGGGTCTGCCTCTGCCCTTTGTAAGCTACGGTGGCAGTAACCTGCTCACCAATGCCATCTTCATCGGATTGCTCCAGAACATATACATGAGAAGACAAAAGATCAATTTCTGAAGTATTTTCGGGGACTAACATCGTTCATTGCATGCTTTTCTGACGCATTACCGCTCCAAGATCGGCCCCGGCGATGACTGCGCCCACCGCCCCCGGCACCGCCTTCGGCGGGAGCGAAGGCGCCGCGGTCACGTCTCTGGATGTGCGGCCGGAACCCCCGCATTCGCCGGGAATGTCATTCTGAGAGCGTCCGCTCCCAGAGGGAGCAGCTCGAAGAGTCTCCTGGCATTCAGTGAGATTCCTCGCTATCTCGCTGCGCGAGATGGACGCTCAGAATGACCGGAACCGGGCGGGCCAGGCTTTTCGTGCGGACTTCTAGCGAAGCTCCGCCTCAAACCGACGAGCACGGCGCGGAGGTTGCTCCGGG
>CAYRFY010000620.1:0-526 GCA_964423635.1 uncultured Armatimonadia bacterium
CCATGGCCCTGGACCGCGAGGACGGCAAGAGCATACTGGAGCTGGCGGCGGAGAAGGGTCTACTGGTCGGCGGGGCTCCGGATACCTTCCTGGGCGGCGGCATCCAGACGTGCCGCAAGCTCATCGATGACGGCGTCATCGGCCGGCCCGTGGCCGCGAGCGCCTTCATGATGTGTCGTGGTCCGGAGCACGGCCATCCGGACCCCGAGTTCTTCTACAAGGTCGGTGCCGGGCCGCTGTTCGACATGGGCCCTTACTACATCACCACGCTGGTCAACCTGCTCGGCCCGGTGCGGAACCTGGCCGGTTCAGCCCAGATATCCTTCCCGCAGCGGATGATCACCAGCCGGCCCAAGCACGGGCAGATCATGGATGTCGAGGTCCCTACACACTCCACGGCTCTGCTGCACTTCGACGGCGGCGTCACGGCCACCATGATCATGAGCTGGGATGCCTGGGCCTGCGCCCTCCCCCGCATCGAGATCTACGGCTCCGAGGGCACCCTCTCCGTGCCGGACCCCAACAC
>CAYRFY010000620.1:536-4929 GCA_964423635.1 uncultured Armatimonadia bacterium
CACCTTCGGCGGCCCCGTGACCGTGTTCCTGGAGAAGGACCGGCAGTGGAAAGAGGTCCCGCTGACCCACGGCTACTCCGAGCAGAATCGCGGGATTGGCGTGGCCGACATGGCCTACGCCATGCGCTCGGGCAGGCCCCATCGCGCCGGCGGCGCCCTGACTTACCATGTGCTGGATGTGATGCAGACGATCCATGAGTCCTCGGACTGCGGCAAGTACCTGGAGCTCACCAGCCGCTGCGACAAGCCGGCGGCGCTACCGGTGGGCCTGGCGCCCGGAAAGCTGGACGAGTAGAGGGGGTGGGGATTGGGGGGCGCGGGGTGGGGGAACGACACCGCTCTCGCCTCCCCCCCGGGCCCTCGCATGGCCATAGGGCTGAGGGATGGGAGCGGCCACGCCCAACGGAAACGGCCGCCGCGCCCTACCACAGAAAGCGAGCCCATAGCATGACCAGGACGAAGATCGGCATCATCGGCTGTGGCAATGTGGCCGGGGTCTACATCGAGGTGTGCGGCGGGTTTGATATCCTGCAGGTCGCCGCCTGCTCCGACATCATCCCCGGGCGCGCCAAGTCCGTGGCCGAGCAGTACGGTGTGCCCAGAGCCTGCTCCACCGAGGAGCTGCTGGCCGACCCGGAGATCGGTATCGTCGTGAACCTCACCGTGCCCCGGGTGCACGCGAAGATCGCGCTGCAGGCTCTGGAGGCGGGCAAGTCCGTCTTCAACGAGAAACCTTTCGCGCTGAGCCGCGACGAGGCCGGGCGCATCCTGGCCGCGGCCCGCGACAGGGGGCTGGGCGTGGGCTGTGCTCCGGACACCTTCCTCGGCGGCGGCCTGCAGACATGCCGCAAGCTCATGGACGACGGCGTCATCGGCCGGCCGGTGGCGGCCGCCGGCTTCATGCTCGACCACGGCCCGGAGGGATGGCACCCGAACCCCGAGTTCTTCTACAAGGCCGGCGGCGGCCCGCTCTTCGACAGGGCTCCGTATCATCTCAATGCCCTGGTGACCCTCCTGGGCCCGGTGAGTCGGGTGGCGGGCTCGGCGAAGATCTCCTTCCCGCAGAGGCTCATCACCAGTCGCCCCAAGTATGGGCAGGTCATCGAGGTCGAGGCCCCCACTCACTCGGCCGCGCTCCTTGGGTTCGAGAGCGGGGTCACCTGCACCCTCACCATGAGCTACGAGGTCTGGGCCTCCCGGGTTCCCCACATCGAGGTCTACGGGTCCAAGGGGACGCTGTCCGTCCCCGATCCGAACACGTTCGGAGGCCCGGTGCGCCTTTGCATGGCCGGGGAAAGCGAATGGCGAGAAGTCCCGTTGACCCACGGCTATGCCGAGGGGAACAATCGCGGGATCGGCGTGGCCGACCTGGCCTATGCCATGCGGGACGGCAGAGCTCCTCGTGCCGGCGGCGAGCTGGCCTACCACGTGGTGGATGTGATGCAAAGGGTGCACGAGGCCGCCGAGGCCCGCAGGTACCTGCAGGTCGACAGCCGCTGCGAACGCCCGGCTGCACTGCCCCCGGGCCTGACCACGGGGACCTGGGACGAGTAGCAGCCGAGCGCCCTGCGGCGGAGGCGCGTCGGCCGGAGTCGATGGGAGGACGCCAAGATGACTGCCCTTGCCCGTGTCACGGTCCTGTGCACCCTCTTCATTGGCGGCGCAGCTTCGGCCGCCACCATCATCGTGGACAGCGGCCCCTTCGCCGACTGCGCAACCGCCGCCTCGGCCGAGGAGACCGTAGGCTGGAACGACGCCGACTCGGCCGATGACGTCGCCTGCACCCAGTGCTTCGCCGCCGTGGAGCTGCAAAGGTACCTGCGGCAGGTCTCCGGGCGGGCGGAGGACTTCGCCATCGCCGAGGACGACGACATCCCCGCGGGCGAGTTAATCCTCGTCGGTGGGCCCCGGAGCAACGCCGTCTCCAATCGGCTGCCCGACGCCGAGGCTATCGACGGGGAGCTGGCGGCGCTGGGACCGGAGGGCTACCTTCTGCGCACCGCCGAGCTGGAAGGCCGGCGTGTCCTGCTAGTGGCCGGCGGCGGGCGCGTGGGCACGCTGTACGCAGCCTACGACCTGCTTCACAGGCTCAGGGTGCGCTGGTACGCGCCCGGCGAGGTGAACCAGGAGACGCCCTCTGTCTCGCTGGAGACCCTGCCACTGCTCAGCGTGAGTGAGAAGCCGGCCTTCGCCACACGGGGCTTCCACGCCTGGGAGAACCGGGGGAACCCCGAGTTCCTCCTGTGGATGGCCCGGAACCGGCTGAATTACTGGTGTGTCGAGCAAGAACCCAAGGGGCTCTTGCACAAGCTGGGCATCATGCTGGTGGGTGGCGGGCACGTACTGACAGACCTGTACCTCAACCCGCGCTCTGCCTATCCGTATAACCACCCCCGCTTCGAGGGCGATGAGGACAAGCCCGCCGACCCCTATGCGGTGGGTGAGCAGTATCAGGGAGATGCCGACGGCAACGGCAAGCTCACCTATTTCGAGGCCCATCCGGAGTGGTTTGGCCTCCGCGACGGCAAGCGCAGCGACAAGATTCATGGAGATGGTGGGGACAACTTCTGCACCACCAATGAGGACGCGCTCACCGAGTGGATGCGCGGAGCGATGGAAGACCTCGCCACAGGTCGGTACAGGGATGCCGACATCATGAACGTCTGGACCCTGGATGCCGGCAAGTGGTGCGAATGCGAGCGGTGCAAGGCCGCCGGCGGTCAGACGGACCGCAACCTGCTCTTGATCCACCGCTATGCCCGGGAGATCAAGAAGGCCCGGGCCGCCGGACGCATCAACCGCCCGGTGCGCATCTTATTCCTGGCCTATGCCGATGTGCTGCAGCCCCCGACCCGGCCGTTGCCCGCAGGCTTCGACTACGAGACCTGTATCGCCACCTACTTCCCCATCGCCCGCTGCTATGTGCATGACTTCCAGGCCGAGGACTGCTCCACCAATGCCGGCTACCGCAAGCATCTGTACGGCTGGGCACTGGACCCGGAGCGGCATTACCAGGGGCAGATCTGCATCGGCGAATACTACAACGTCTCGGGCTACAAGTGCCTTCCCATCTGCTTCATGGACAGCATGAGCCGTGACATCCCCTACTACCACGGCATCGGCGCCCGGCACTTTCACTACATGCACTGCACCACGGAGAACTGGGGCAACAAGGCGCTGACCAATTGGCAGATGGCCAGGCAACTGTGGGACCCCGCCGTGGACTGCTCCGACCTGTGGGAGGACTACTTCGCCGGACGCTACCATGAAGCCGGACCCCAGATGCGCCGGTTCTACGAGCACCTGCAGCAGATGCTGTGCAATGTCAGTCAGCTCAAGTACGGGCTGGCCCACCGGCTTACCCGGGGGGGCGCCGACCTCTTCCCCACCTCACATCTTAAGTACGAGCACACAGAGTTCGCAGACAATGATGGCCCGGACCTGCTGGACATGCTCCAGTCTGCACGGGAGTGCCGCGCGATCGTGAACGCGGTCCTGGGGGCGAAGCTGCCGCAGCGCGTGATCGCCCGAGTTACCGAGGACGAGGCGCTGTTCACCTACGGCGAGCGCACGTTGCAGTTCTACGACGCCCTGGTGCGGACGTATGCAGCGGTCCGGGCCGAGGATTCCACCACCGCGCGGGCGGCCTACGCCGAGGCCAAGACTCTCGCGGAGCTGCTGGCGGCGGACACCACCTCCACGCAGCATTCCTCCAGCCACGCCAATGCCCCCAATGCGCTGGCGGCAAGCTACGCAGCCGGCGCCCCGGCGCAGCTCTCGACGATGCTCGGGCCGCCGGACCCCGAGACGCTGCCGGTCTTCGATCCTGCCGGGCCACCACTGACACTCACGGGTCGAGAGTTCGAGGCCGGAGGCGCCCAGCTCCATGGCTACGGCATCCACGCCTATCCGGGGCGCATCAAGGTCTCCGATGTGGGCAACTACGTCTACGCAAAGGGCAATAGCCCCTACGATCGGCTCCAGGGCTGGTTCCGGATGGACGAACCCGCTGATGCCGACGCGGTTCTCACCGTCACGGGCCTGCGCTGTCCCGAGCCGCCGGGCGGCCGGATCCCGGGCGAGATCCGCATCAACGATGAGGTGGTTTTCTCCGCCGATGTGCCCTTCGCCGAGGACAGGCTCACCTCCCACGCCTACGCGGTGCCCGCCGGGGCACTGCGCCGGGGCGTGAATACCATCACGGTCCGCAATCTGGCGCCGGAAGGACGCACGGGAAGCCGCCCCTGGTTCGGCATCGACCGGGTGGAGTTGAGCGCAGGGGAGTAGGGGTCTTGATGTGGTGGGAGCGCGCGGCCACCGCCGGGGCGTGCCCGCCTGGCACTACAACCGTACATGCGTTGAGGCGACCCAACGGCCGTCGGTGGGGCGGGCT
>CAYRFY010000621.1:0-4917 GCA_964423635.1 uncultured Armatimonadia bacterium
CCGGCCCATGGAACCCGATGCGCCCTGTCGTGTTGTGTATCCTGTTGGGGGTTCGTCCCTGAGGCAGTTCATGAACCGTACGGGCCGATCGCCCGGTGCGGTGGTGACATTCTCCCGCCGGCTCCGGCCATTGGCTCAACACTCCTGCGGCGCCGCGATGCCGGAGCGCAGTGCGCGTTCCGGTGAAGATGTCGCCGCGACGGGAAGCGTGGTACCGTGGAGCGCGTAGTTGTCACCGGCCTTGGCGCCGTCACGCCCTTCGGAGCAGGGGTCGATCGGCTCTGGCGCGGCCTCACCCAGAACCGCCGCGCCATCGATCGCATCACCAAGTTCGACCCCACAGGTCTGCGTAGTCAGCGGGGCGGCCAAGTCTGGGCATGGGAGTTCTCGCCGCAGGCGTTCGGGCTGCAGTCCGCACCGGATGAGGCCGCACAGTTCGCCCTGACGGCCGCCTCCGAGGCGCTGGCGGAAGCCGGACTGAGCCCCGACTCCATGGACCCCGGCCGTGCCGGCGCCGTCCTGGCCACGAACTTCGGCGGCGCCGTCTCCTGGGAGGAGTTCGTGGCGGGCCGCCTGGCCGGACGGCCCTCGGCCGAGGCCTTCGAGGAGTTCGCCTTCGACACCGCGCTGGATCACCTCTGCAACCTGTTCGACCTCCAGGGCCCGTGCTCTCTGCTCTCCATCGCCTGTGCCTCGGGCACCGCCGCCATCGGCTGCGGCCTGGACATGATTCGCTACGGCAGGGCGGACGTGATGCTCTGCGGCGGGCACGACGCCCTCTCCCCCAGCACCCTGGGCGGCCTCAGCGTCCTGCGGACCATGACCGCCGAGGACATCCAACCCTTCAGCGCCAATCGCAGCGGAACTCTCTTCGGTGAGGGGGCCGGCATTCTCGTCCTGGAGGCCCTCCCCCACGCCCGGGCCCGCGGCGCCAAGATACTCTGCGAGGTCATGGGGAGCTGGCAGGACAACAACGCCTATCACCTCACCGCTCCCGACCCGGGCGGCAAAGGGATGATCCGCGTGCTTTCAGAGGCCCTGCGGGATGCCCAGATGGCACCGACGGACATCGACTACATCAATGCCCACGGCACGGGTACCGAATACCATGACCCGGAGGAGACCCACGCCATCAAGCAGGTGCTGGGGCAACACGCCTACCGGATACCGGTGAGCTCCATCAAGGGGGCCATCGGCCACCTCATGGGCGCGGCGGGCGCCGTGGAGGCCGTGGCGACCGTCAAGACCATCCAGACCGACCTCCTGCCGCCCACCATCAACGACGGCGTCGCCGACCCGGACATGGACCTGGACTTCGTGGTGAACGCCTCCCGCAGCCAACCGGTGCACTGTGCCGCCAGCATCAGCGCCGGAGTGGGAGGCAGCAACGCCTGCGTGGTCTTCCGGGAGTTCGCCTAGTCGGGCCCGAGGATGAGCCATCTGCCATGTCCCCTGTAGAGGGGCCGTCTACTCACCGCGGAGAGATGAACCGCACGAACCCGTACCTCTTGAGGAGTACCCTTGCGATGTCTTCGCCTCACCGTGTGGTCGTCACAGGAATCGGACCCATCTGCGCCATCGGCATCGGCCGGGAGGACTTCAGTTCCGGCCTCTTTGCAGGCCGCGAGGGGCGAAGAGCCCCGGAGCGTCTGCAGGGCGAGTGGCCCAACCTGCCGCTGATCGCCGAATGCCTGGACTTCGTGGTCGAGGACTATCTGGAGACCGAGAAGACCTATCTCGACCGCTGCTCGGAGCTTGTGCTGGCCTCCTGTGCGCTGGTACTGGAGGACGCGGGCCTGTCCTGGCGGGAGCTGGCCCACGACCGCTTCGGCCTCGCGGTAGGCACGGCCTTCGGGTGCCTGGACTCGATGCACACAGTCACCGCCCGGGTGCAGGCCAAGGGCCTGCGCTTCGCCTCGCCGATGATCTTCACCCACAGCTTCGCCAATTCGCCCGCCAGCCTGGCGGCCATTGAGTACAATATCGAGGGGCCCGTCACGGCCACGTGCACCGGGGACACCTCGGCGGCCACGGCTCTGCAGTATGCCTTTGACCTGGTGCGGTGGGGTAGGGCGGACCTGATGCTCGCCGGCGGAGCCGACGCGCTCAGCGAGCCTTTGCTGGCGGCGCTGGACGCCGCCGGCGGCCTGCCCTCGGGACGGGTTCCTGCAGAGGGCGCCTGCCTGTGGGCACTGGAGAGCGCCCAAGCCGCCGAGGCAAGGGGGGCCACGGTGTTGGCCGAGATCGCCGGTGTCGGCCTGGGTACACCACAGGTAGCCATCGCGGCGGCGACTGCCGATGCCGGAATGGACGCGGCGCCCGACGTCTTCTCGGTTCCCGAGAGCTATGGCCATACCTTCGGCGCCTGCGCCGCCCTGGACGGAGCAGCCGCGATGGTTCAGAGTGAAACCGACCGCCTGATCGTCGCCACCGACCCCGGGGGGCGCGGGGCGGCGCTGGTCTTGCGAGGCGTGAAGTGACCTATCCCCCCGACCAACTCAAGAAGCACTACTATCTGATGAACCTGATCCGCCGCTTCGAGGAGACCCTCGACGCGTTGTTCGGCAGCGGCGCGATTTCCGGCACCTCACACCTGTGCATCGGGCAGGAGGCCTGCGCGGTGGGGGCCATCGCCGCGTTACTTGCCGATGATATGGTGACCTCCAACCATCGCGGGCACGGGCACTTCCTGGCCAAGGGGGGCGACCCCGGCCGCATCATGGCCGAGCTCTTCGGCAAGGCCACAGGGTACTCCGGCGGCCGCGGTGGCAGCCAGCATATGGCCGCCTTTGACCTGGGCTTCCTGGGCTCCAACGGCATCACCGGGGGCATGATCCCCATCGCCACAGGAGCCGCACTGACGCAGGAGATCACCGGCACCGGCCGCGTCGTGCTGTGCTTCTTCGGCGACGGAGCCAGCGGACAGGGGGCCTTCCATGAAGCACTGAACATGGGGACCACCTGGCGCCTGCCCCTCGTGTACTTCTGCGAGAACAACCACTATGCCATGAGCACGCCGCTACGCGAGTCCTTCCTGCAGCCCAGCGTGGCCGCCCGGGTGGCGGGCTACGGCCTGCGGACGATGCAGGCCGACGGCAACGACTACTTCGACGTCCGCAAGGTGACCGAGGGTGCCGTAGCGGAGGCTCGCGAGGGTCGCGGCCCGGTCCTCATCGAGGCCATCACCTACCGCATGTGCGGGCACTCCAAGAGCGACAAGTGTGAATACCGCACCGACGAGGAAGAGCGGCGGTGGGCGCGGAGAGACCCGCTCGAGGCCATGGCGCGGAGACTACTGACGGAGGGGTTTGCGCAGGAGGCGGAGCTGGAGGCGCTTGCCCAGAAGGCGATTGCCGACATCGAGGCCGCCGTGGAGTATGCGCGACAGAGTCCGGACCCAGACCCGGAGACGGTACAGGACAACCTGTTCGCGACGTTCTGAGCCGGCGGCCGGCGCCGTTTCTCCGGAGCGCGGGCGTTGGCCTGCGGCGGGCTGGCTTTTCGCTCACACTATGCATGTGAACGCGTTGAGGCTATATCCCGCCACAGTCACGCCTGTAGCGGTCGCTTTGATGCCGCTTTCCCCCCTCCTCCCGTCTCGCCGGTCGTATCGGCGAGTTAGGGAGCAAGGGGCCGGCGGGCTGAGGCGACGTCAGTCGGCGCCTGCCAGTAACCTGCATGATCTGAGTCTTCGGCCCGCTGCCGTTCCTCTCCTGCGCGGCCGTACCGCGAAGGGGAGGGCCGGGCACGGGAGCCGTTCGCCGTCCGGTCCGGAGGACCGTTGACGCCGCCTCGCGACGTCGTCCAGCGACGGGCTTCGGCCCGGCCAGCCGTTCGCCGCATGCCCCCCCATCACGACACCCGGAATCACCACATGCCCCAGATATACTACTCACACGCGATCAGACAGGCCATCGAGGAGGAAATGGAACGCGACGAGCGCGTCATCCTCCTGGGCGAGGACATCGCCGGCTACGGCGGCGCCTTCAAGACCACCGAAGGCATCGTGGACCGCTTCGGCCCTAAACGGGTACGCAATACACCCATCTCGGAGGGCGGTTTCGTGGGTGTCGCCGTGGGCGCGGCGCTCACCGGCCTGCGGCCCATCGTCGAGATCATGTTCATGGACTTCATCACCCTGGCCATGGACCAACTGGCCAACCATGCCGCCAAGCTCCGCTACCAGTTCGGTACCCAGGCCACCGTCCCTCTGGTGCTGCGCACCCCGGCCGGCGCCGGACGCGGCTACGGCCCCACCCACTCGCAGTCGCTGGAGAAGTGGCTGGTCGCCACGCCCGGCCTCATCGTCCTTGCACCCTCCACCGCGGCCGAGGCCAAGGGGCTGCTCAAGAGCGCCATCCGCTGCGACGATCCGGTTATCTTCATCGAGAGCAAGATCCTCTACGGCCAAAGAAGCGAAGTGCCCGAGGGCGACTTCACCACCCCCATCGGTGAGGCCGCCGTCGTCCGGCCCGGGGACGACATCACCCTCGTCTCCTACTCGCGCATGACCTGCGAGTCGCTGAAGGCCGCCGAGGCCCTGGCCGAGCACGACATCAGCGCCGAGGTCATCGACCTGCGCACGCTGTCGCCCATGGACACCGACACCGTCGCCGCCTCCGTGGAGCGCACCGGCAAGCTGCTCGTCGCCGAGGAGGGCACCCTCAGTTGCGGCATCGGCGCCGAAGTGGTGGCGCGCATCGCCGACGCCTGCTTTGACTACCTCGCCGCGCCTCCCCGGCGCGTGGCGGCCCTGGACATCCCCGTCCCGGCCGGCCGCGTGCTGGAAGATGCCGCCACCCCGAATTGGGAGAGCATCGGGAGGGCCGCGGCGGAGCTGGTGCGGAGCTACTGAGAACGGCGGAGAACGGCGGAGAACGGCGGGAAAACGTCAGACCACGGAGACACGGAGAGCAC
>CAYRFY010000622.1:0-4914 GCA_964423635.1 uncultured Armatimonadia bacterium
TGCCGTCTCTCATCCTCGTGCCGTTTCCGGGCACGGAGGAGGGCGCGAGCCTGCACTTCATGGGCAGACGCAACGGCTTTGACTACATGGCCAGGAGAGTGTGACGATGCTCGTCCGGGACCTGTTCGTACGCTCCGTGGAGAAGCGCGTCGCCAATGCCGGTGTTGCCAGGGTCTGGGATCGTACGGTACTGCGCGAGGAGATCACCGAGTACGTCCTGACCGATACCATAGAGCGCAATCTCCGCGACTTCCTGGCGCTGTTTGTGGAGAGCATGGACACCCGCGGCTCCGACCAGGCGATCCAGGCCATGGCCGCATGGTGCAGCGGGTTCTTCGGTTCCGGCAAGAGCCACTTCGTCAAAGTCCTGGGCCACCTGCTGGGCAATGACATCGTCGATGAGAACAGCGGGGACACGGCCACGGGCCTGTTCAGGTCCCGCATTCTCGACGGCAGTCCCTACAAGACCGACATCGAGGGCTACCTGCACCAGATCGCCACCCGCGCCTGGTGCCGACCGATCTTCATGGAGGTCAAGGCCAAGCAGGATCTTATCAACCCAAACAGCGTGGCCGAGATCTGTCTGTCCGCCTTCTACGAGTCTGCCTACGGCTTCAGCCCCGACATCCGCGTCGCCCGCCACGAGCACTTCATGGTGCGGCGGGGCATCTACGAGGACTTCAAGACCCGTTACCAGGACACCACCGGCACTCCGTGGGAGGAGGCCCGAACCGACTACTACTACTATCAGGAGCAGATCGCGGAGGTACTGGCCCAGTGCGGAGAAGGGTTTTCATCTGCGGACAAGGCCCTGGAGGCACTGTCCGATGCAGACGAGAACATCCGCGTCACCTCAGGTGACTTCGCCGACGTGCTCTTCGGCTTCCTCGACGCCAAGCAACGGGAGCATCCCCAGCGCATACCTCACGTCGTCTTCGTCCTCGATGAAGTTCAGCAGTTCATCGGCGAGAACAACGACCGCATCGAAGAGGTGCGCACCATCGTCGAGACCCTGGGAGCACGGGGGAACGGGCGAGTGTGGGTCATCGCCACCGGGCAGGAGGCCCTGGACCGCGTCCTGGACCGCGCCGGCCTCCAACTGGCCGGACTCGGCAAGCTGAACGCCCGCTTCGGTTGCCACCTGATGCTGGGCACCGAGGACGTCCAGCGCGTCGTGACCGAGCGTCTGCTCAAGAAGCGCGACGCCCACCGCCCCCACCTGGAGGCGATCTGGCAGGCCCATGACGGCTACCTCGCCGATCTGTGCCGCCTCGGGACGGAGCGCAGCCTGCCCGCACTCGACCGAGACAGCTTCATTGCGGCGTACCCGTTCCTCCCCTACCAGCCCTACCTCGCCCAGGAAGTCTTCGACAGCATGCGGGGCACCAAGCTCGCCGGCACGCCCCGCAGCATGCTCGATGTCGCCCACAAGATACTCAACCGCCTCGCCGATGAGCCCTGCGCCGGCGCGGACGGCGAAGTCAGGCTCGTCTCGTTGGACCTCATCTACGACGAGATCAAGGACGAGCTGTACTCCGATGACTATCTGGGATCACACGGCGTTCGCACCGTGGATCAGGCGGACGAGGCCCTCAAGGACAAGGACTGCCCCGTCGGCCCCACCCGCGTCCTCAAGGCTCTGTGGCTCGTTCAGTGTCTGAGCTGGGTCCCCCGCACCGCCGAATGCCTGGCGCGACTGCTGGTCCAACACATTGGCGAGGACTTGCACGCCCTGCAGGCCCGGGTCGACAAGACGCTCACGGCGCTCGTCGAGGGCGGCTATGTCGGTTTCGAGGAGGGCACCAAGCAGTACCGGTACCTGTCTGCCGAGGAGGGTGAGGTCGAGAAGGAGATCCTGCGCCGCACGCCCTCAGGCGTGGGCGACGCCATGCGACGGTGCAAGGAACTCACGCGCGAGGCAGTTCTCACCAAGGGGAAGCTGGCCGCCTACTGCACCACGTATGGAACCAGCGTCGCCACATTCGACTACGCGGTCGAACTCGACGGCGAGGCGCTCCTGAGCCGCCTGCGGGACTTCGCCTCCGGCGACACCGATGGCCGCGACATGATCCTGCTTTGCCACGGGCCGCTGACTACCGCGAAGGACGATGAAGCCCAGCAGCAGAACATCGCCGCGGGGACGAAGGGCCGCAAGGTCTGGTGGTATGCGGAGGCCCGGCCGGGGATGCGCAAGGACCTGGGCCGCCTCATCGCCCTGGAGTCCATCACCTCAGACCCGAAGCATGCCACCGGCCGCAGCGAGAACTACCTCAAGGCGGTGCGCGACAAGTCCGACGAATGCACGAGGCTCAAAGACCGCTTGGTGCGGGAGATCGAGGACGCCTTCCGCAAGGGCACGATCTACGCGGCCGGGGAGACCCACCGCCTCGAGGGCCAAAGAGACCTCCGCACACTCGTGCGAGATGCCTTCGGCACCGTCATCCCCCACCTGTACTCCCGGTTCGCCCCGGCCGACAGGAAGGTCGACCCCGCCCACGACATCGAGCACCTTCTGAACACCACCCGCAAGCCCCGTGATGCTGCGCCGGCCCTGGGCCTGTTTGACTCCGCCGACCAGCTCATCATGAACCACGAGTTGGTCGAGCCCGTCCTGGACTGCCTGCTCGATCGAGAAGACACCGGCGAGGACAATGACGGGGGCTCGATCGAGGCCTACTTCCAGGCGATACCCTTCGGTTGGCCGCCCGATCTGGTGCGCACTCTCATGGCGGCCCTGTTCCGGGGCGGCGCTATCCGTATCAGCGCCGGCCGAGAGTTCTACGACTTCACCGAGGATGACTCCCACGAGTTCCTGACCAAGCCCACCAAGTTCAGGAAGGCCTACTTCCGCGCCATCAAGACCGGTCTCACCCATCTCCAGATCACCGAGGCCTGCGCCCTCCTGGCAACCATGGGCGTCGGCCACGTCCAGCAGTCGGCCACCGAAATCGCTCGCGCCGTCCGCAGACTGGCCTCCGATCTGCTCCGCATGGCGGAGCGCGCCGAGAAGATCGCCGAGTATGGGGTACCTCTGCCGGAGACGCACCAGTCGGCCACGGTTCTCTGTGAGCCCGTAACCGACCAGGACGACCCCACCGTCGTGGTGACCCAGTTCCTGGCCCAATCTCCGGGCTGGCAGGCGCTGCAGCAATTCGGCGCGGCACTGGAGGAGTTCCAGACCGCCAGGCGTGACCTGGCGTTCGGCGAGATCGGCCGTCTCGTGGCCATCTGCACCGACAACCCCGTTCTTCAGCGCAGTGCCCAGGCGCAGGCAATCCGGCACGCCCTGGAGGACATGGCCCAGGTCTGCCACGACCGCCGCATCCTCGAAGCCTGGAGTTCGTACGAGGACCGGGCCCGGGAGCTTGAGAACGCCTACCGCACCACCTACCGGACACTGTGGGAGGCGGCGACCCAGGCCATCGAGACTCTGCGCCAGGAGGTCGAATCCGCCCCCGAATGGGCGGAGTTGGACCCGGCGGCGCGAGGGCCCATCACCGACGGCTTCTTCGGGGCCGCCGGCGCTCTCGGGCTCGGGACCATGCCGGACCTGGGCTCCCGCCCCGCTCTCACCCAGGCCACCGAACGCCATAGCCTCGGCGCCCTGGAGGCCATGCGGGCCTCCGTCCCCACCCATCGCGAGGCGCTCATGCGCCAACTGCGGGAGGCCCTGGACCGGCAGCGGGCGGAGGACGGGAAGGTCACCGTTGCGGTGAAGCGCATTTCTGTGACAGGAATGCTCCGAGGCCGGCGCATCGCCACCGTTGACGAGCTGGACGCCGCGCTGTCCGAAGTCCGACAGGCCTGCGAGGCCCAACTGGCGCCCGACACCCAGATTGAGATGGAGTAGTGAGCTACCGTGGTACCCGACCAACAGCCCAACGGCTCCGGCGTCTCGCTCGACCGTGAGACCAAGTCGAAGATCAAGCGCTGGGTTCTGGCCCTGCGCGCCGCGTTCGAGAAGGACTTCTCCCAGCAGCTCCGCCGCCTCGGCGTCGCCGCCGACATCCAGCCCAACGGTCCGCCGGAGTACCTGACCGAGGACGAGAGACAGCAGCGCCGGCGTATCCTGACCCTCGTCCGCCGAGAGCAACAGGCCGAGGGCGCAAGGGACAAGGCCATCGAGGCCTACGTCCGCGACTGCACCTTCACCATCATCAACCGCCTCGTCGGCCTGCGTTGCATGGAAGCCCGGGAGCTGCTCTTCGTTGACGGCGCGCCGGCCGAGGCCATCACCCTCCACGGCCCCGCGGTGCACGGGGGCCGTCCCGGCCTTCTCGCCCAGATGCGCGAGGAGAGCCGCGAGTACCGCAACCCCGCCGACGGCGAAGAGCGCCTGTGGCGAGACGGGCTCCGTCGCGCCTGTGCCGCCGTCAGCGACGACATCCGCGTCCTCTTCGATCCGGACCATGACTTCAGCATCCTCTCCCCCACCCACGCCACGCTGATGGAGGCCGTCCGCGCCATCAACGACGACCTGCCCCCCGAGGTCTACCGCGCCCCCGACTTCCTGGGCTGGGTCTACCAGTTCTTCAATGCCGAAGAGAAGGTGGCCATTCGCGAGGCCACCAAGGGCAAGCCCCGCAACAGCCACGAGCTGGCCGTCATCAACCAGTTCTACACCCCCGACTGGATCGTCAAGTTCCTGGTGGATAACACCCTCGGCCGCGTCTGGCTCCAGATGCACCCCGACACGCGGCTGTACTGGCGCAACCGGTGCCGTTCACCTCTCCGCCCGGGAGAGGGCGCCGTCAGCCGTTCACCTCTCCCCTCGGGAGAGGTCGCCCGAAGGGCGGGTGACGGCGGCACCACCCAGCCACCGGCCATCCCCAGCGACTTCACCCCCGAGCAGAAGGCCTCCGTCATGTTCCAGGGCGTCAACATCGACTACCTCGTCCCCGATACCGGCGAGGA
>CAYRFY010000623.1:0-4908 GCA_964423635.1 uncultured Armatimonadia bacterium
GAAAGCGGGACGACAGGCCCGCAGGGAGCGGCGCCGTTCGCCGTCGCCCTCTCCGGAGCGGCCTTATCGCGAAGGAGAGGGAAGGCGGGTCGATAGACCCGCAGGGAGCGGCGCCGTTCGCCGTCGCCCGCTCCGGAGCGGCCTTATCGCGAAGGAGAAAGAAGGCGGGTCGATAGACCCGCAGGGAGCGGCGCCGTTCGCCCTTGCCCGTTCGCCATTCGCCGATAGCAGGCCTATTCCGCCCCCCTGACCGGGCCAGCGACAAAGACTAGGACGCCCTTGCCTCACCGGCTTTCCCGGGCTATACAGAACCGGCGTCTCTCCACCGATCTCAGGAGCCCCACCATGTCTCCGGCCCAGCGCGGCATCGCGTTCATGATGCTCTCCTCCCTCACATTCTCGCTGATGGCGGCGCTGGTGCGCGGTGTGGAGACGGTCAATCCCTACACGATGGTGATGGTTCGGTTCATCATCGGGACGTTGGTCTGCATCGGGATCTTCATGACGGGCCGCGATCGTCCCCGCTGGACGGCCTGGCCCTGGCTCCTGGGACGCGGCATCATCGGCGGCTTCGCCGTGGTGCTGCTGTACTGGTCGATCCAGAATGTCGGCCTGGCCAAGGCCCAGATGCTGAGCTACACGTATGTGGTCTTCTCGGCCGTGATGGCGGTGCCGGTCCTGGGGGAGCGGCTACGCCCCGGGCAGTGGGCGGCCGTGGCCATCGCGATGGTGGGCATCGTGCTGCTGTGCGATGTGCAGACTTTGTCCTTCAACGCCGCCGACGGCTGGGCGCTACTGTCGGGCTTCTGCAGCGGAGTGGCGGTGATCTGCATTACCCGCTGCCGGGCGACGGATACCTCGACGAACATCTTCTGGTCCCAGTCGCTGTTCGGGATCGGCATCGCGGCGTGGCCGATGGCCTTGCAGTGGAAGCCCCCGCGCCCGACGGACTGGCTCTGGCTGCTGCTCATCGGGCTTCTGGCCGCGGTCGGGCAGCTCGCCATGACCTATGCCTACAAGTACACCGGGGCCTCTCAGGGGAGCCTGCTGAGCCTCCTGGCCCCGGTGATGTCCGCCCTGATCGGGATTCTGTACTTCCACGAGCGGTACACCCCGGGCTTTGCGATCGGGGCTAGCCTGATCATGGCCGCCTGCGTGTACATGGCCTTCCACCCGGTGGCACAGTGTCGGCCCTCCACGGCGCCCGCACGCAAGCATGTGGCTTAGAAGTCCCGCCGAAACCCCCTTCGCCGGGAATGTCATTCCGAGAGCGTCCGCTCCCGGCAAGAGCAGCTCGAGGAATCTCCCGGCATTCAGCGAGATTCTTCGCTATCTCGCTGCGCGAGATGGACGCTCAGAATGACAGGAGCCGGGCCGGCCGGACTCTTCGGCCGGATCTCCAAAGCGGCCTCCGGACCGCTTTGTGCCGCCGTCGGTTGTCTCCTATTGCTCTCCGCCGTTCTCCGCATCTCTGTATCTCGCCGTCTCCCGTGCAGGAGGCTCGGCGCCCCCGGACGAACCTCACCCGGTTGGTCCAACTCCGCCGGCTGCGAGGAGATCCCCATGCGCCTCTTGCTTTCCCTCGTCTTCCCTGTCGTGCTGTGCTCCGCGGCCTTTGCCGCATCGGTGGCGGTACTCGCCGAAGACTTCGATGGCGAGTTGTCCGGCCACCTGGAGGGCGGTGCTTCTCTGGCCGCCGGGCAGGAGGGGCAGGCGGTGAGTCTGTCCGCCGAGGCCCGAGTCGTGTATCCCGAACTGGAGTTCCCCCGGGACAAGGGCCGCGTCGAGATGGACATCTGCCCGACGGCGCCCATCACGCCGCGGCAGGATGGGAAGCACTGGATGCTGCTGACGGACGTGGGCGCCGGTGCGGCGTGGAAGGGCGCCACGGTGATCTACTTCGATCGCGAGAGCGCCGAGCTGGGCTACGGCGTATTCGACGGCGCCTGGCACTGGCTCGTGGCCAGGGGTGTCGATTGGGAGGTCGGCAAGTGGCGGAAGGTGTCCTTCACCTGGGGTCCCGAGGGCCGCACGCTGGGCGTGGATGGAACCGAGATGGCGCGGGATGAGTACACCGCAGGCATCGAGCCACGCGCCATGCAACTGGGTTACTTCGACGGCTGGTCGGTCGCGGCTCCCCTCCTGATCGACAACTTCACCGTCACCGCCGAGCTGGTGGATTCCATACGTACGGAGGCGGCCGTAGTGTGCCCCGTGCAGGACGGTCTGCTGGACACCGTCGAGGTCACCTGGACGGCGGCCTCACCCGCCACCGTGCAGATCGGTCTGTACAGGGGTGATGAGCACGTCGCCCGAGTGCTCGCACCCACGGAGACCGAGGCCAGGCGCAGCTCCGTGGACTTCGCGGCGGAGGGCCTGCCCTCCGGCGACTACGAGCTGCGGCTGACACTGGCGCGGCCCGAGGGCACAGCCACATTCACCGCGGCCTTGAGTGTGGACGCCGAGCTCAAGTGGCAGCCGGCGCCCCGCCGGATGGACGGCCGCTTCCCGCTGGGGGTGTGGTACTTCTGGGAGGACGATGCCAGCTACATCAACCGGTTCACCGAGGACGAGGCCGAGGCGGCCGCGTACTACGACAAGACCATGGCCGACCTGGCCGGCCGCGGAGTGGACACGGTCATCGCCAACTGGACGCCCCGGGCGCATCGGGAGATGATGCTGGATGCGGCCCAGCGCCATGGCATCGGCGTCATCGTGCATCTGGATGAGGTCAACAGCTTCATCTGGAGCCCGTATCGGCTGAGGAGTGAGGACTTCGTCGCCGCCCTGCGGGACGCCGTCGCCACGGCGAGTGGGCACCCCGCCACTATCGGCTACTACCTGGTGGACGAGCCGGCGCCGACACCGCAGAACATCGCCAACATCAAGCTCTGCCGGCAGATTGTCGAAGCCCTCGACCCCACGCACCCGGGGTTCAGTTGTCTCAATACCGGCTGGGAGATCATCTTCGCGGCGGTCGGGTACGAGATCCTGTTGGTGGATATCTACCCGCTCTACAGCGCCCATCTGCAGGGCGATGTGCTGCGGGGCTACATCGCCTCCCTGGACCGCGCCCACGCGGCGGCGGCCGGAGCCAACTGGTGGCTGATCCCCCAGTGCTTCGGCTTCAAGCCCCGGCCGGAGAGCATTCCGGGGCCCAATGAGTTCACTTTGCTCTGCTGGGAGGCCATCGCTCACGGCGCGAAAGGCCTCATCCACTTCATCTACCAGTCCACCACGGATGTGCAGGGTGAGTGGCTGCGGGGCATCGTGGATGAGGAGCTGCGCCCCATGGACCACCGCTACGAGGAGGTCCGGCGCCTGCACGCGGCCCTGGGGCCGATCAAAGATAAGCTGCTGATGCTCACCCGCAGCGAGACCTGTCCGGCCACCTGCGGGGAGGGCTTCGACGTGCAGGCCTTCACGGACCCCGAGGGTGACCGCTATCTCGTCGTGGTGAACCAGAGCATCACGGCCGAGGCCGAGGCGGAGCTGAGCTTCGAGGCCCCGTTAGGCAGTGTGGAGGATGTGGCCGGCGGGGAAACGGTGGGCACCGGCAGACTGGCGTCCCTGCGCCTGCCGGCGGGAACGGGGAGGCTACTGAGGATCGTGGATGAGAGGTAGGAGGCCGGCGTTCGGCCCCGAGGGGCCCCGGCGAGATACATCTCCCGGCAGCGTTGGAGCCGCGGCGGACGGAAGACGTCGCCGGGCTCTGCCCCGCCCCTGCCGGTCTCCGGGCCTGCGGTCGTGGCCGTTGCCGTGTCAACGGCCAATGGCACCTCACCTCCCGGCCTCCTGCGAGACCACGAGGGGCAACGCGAACGGCAACGGCCAGTGAACGACACACGACACTCGAGGAGCAATGCCATGCAATACCGCCAACTGGGCCGCACAGGTCTGCAGGTCTCAGCCGTCAGCCTCGGTGCCTGGGAGGTGGGGGGCGCGGTGAACCTCACCTTCGACGGCCTGGGCACCATCGCTCACGGCTGGGGCGCCACCGATGACGATGCCTCCGTCGCCCTCATCCGCAATTGCCTGCAGGCGGGCGTGAACCTCATCGACACCGCGCCTATCTACGGCGACGGCCATAGCGAGGAGGTGGTGGGCAGGGCCCTGGCGGGAGAGCGGGATCAATGGGTACTCTGCACCAAGGGCGGCCACGGCGCCACCGACGGTGTGGCCTGGACGGACTTCTCCAAAGAGCGCCTGCTCTCCCAGATCGACGAGAGCCTGGCGCGCCTGCAGATGGAGGCCGTCGATGTGTACCTGCTCCACAATCCGTCGGCCGAGGACATTCAGCGCGGGGAGTGCCTGGAGGCGCTGGAGCGGATCCGTGCTCAGGGCAAGGCGCGTTTCGTCGGCGTCTCCATCGGCCCCAACGAGATGGGAGTAGACCTGATCCGTAGTGGAGTGGTGGACGTCCTGCAGCAGGCGATCAGCATCACCGACCCCGGCGCTTCGAAGGAGCTCTTGCCCGCGGCGGTCGAGGGTAATGTGGGCATCGTGGCCAGAGGCGTGTTCGGCGCAGGCTTCCTCACCGGAAAGCTGGACCCCGAGGCCGCTTTCCCCCGCGATGACAGGAGAAGCTGGCAGGGCGCCGACCACAAGCGCGCCCTCGCCCGGAAGGCAGCCTCTTTGGCGGCCCTCACAGGCCCGGACCGCTCATTGGCCCAACTGGCGCTGCAGTACGTGCTGCAATTGCCGGGCGTCTCGACCATCATCGCCGGCACCAGCAAGTGGGCGCATATGGAAGAGAACCTCGCCGCAGTCGATTGCCCCGCGCTGACAGAGGAGGAGCTGGAGGCGATCGCGGAGGTCCAGGGGTAGGGGAGGCGGGGCAGCATCGCCTCCGCCTCTCTCGCCGTCCGGCCCGAGGTCTTCTTGCACCTGACGACGAAGAAGCCCCTT
>CAYRFY010000624.1:0-368 GCA_964423635.1 uncultured Armatimonadia bacterium
CTGCCCCTCCGCATCGTAGGGCCTCACCCACAGGAGGCTTTCGCCATCGCGTCGGCAGTATTCCAGGACGCTGTCGATAAGCTCGGTTCCGAACGCCGGGAGCAGGCTGTCGTTGGTCGGATCGGCCTCCCCGTTCTCCCGCGACCCGTCGAGGGCCTCGAACCCCAGGTACATCGGCTCATCGCTGCCCTCAAGCTGCAGTTGGCTCTCATGGAAGCCCGCCCGCTGCGCCAGCCAGCGCACCGCGGCCCTGGCCGTGAACCCCTGGAAGTCCGGCTCATTGCTGTGCGCGCGCTCGTCCCGCAGGCGGATGAAGGGACAGTAGGCCACCAGGTCCGCCGTCTCTCCCGCCCCCACCCGCGCCCCCT
>CAYRFY010000624.1:378-4589 GCA_964423635.1 uncultured Armatimonadia bacterium
CACGTAGCCCACGAACACCACCCGCGACCCGGCCAGCTCATCCGTCCCATCATCCCACGCATAGCCCAGCTCGATCTCGATGAGCTGATTGCTCTTCACCGCTAAGAAAGCCCCCGACTCATTGCCCAGCCTCAGCCGCGCCATGCTCACCGGCCGGTCCTCATCGCAGTAGACCTGCACCGAGCGCACCAGGCCCGAGATGTCCGTGGCCACCGGCCATTGCTCGCCATCCCCCACATACGGCGCGGCCCGGCACTGTACCGCGAACACCATGGGCCCCTGCCGGTAGTCGATCCCCGGGCCGGTCCGTCCCGGCGGCAGGTAGGGCCGCAGCTTCCAGCACACGGGCTCCCAGCTCACGCGCCACGAGTACGTCGTGCCGACGCCCTCGGTCCCGGCCCCTCCCGGATTGTACGGCGTCACCGTCGCCCCGCTTTCCGGCACCACCGACAGCCCCGTCGGACTCGCCCCATCCGCCTGCCAGACCACCTGCTGCCACAGATCGCAGCTAGCGGCGGTCATCCTCGCCGGCTCCGGCGCTTCGGGGCTCCACAGGGTGTAGCCCGCCTCGAAGGCAGCGGTGCATTGGAGCGTGGTCTGTCCCGGCGCGTGGTAGATCGGGAACCAGCGGAAAGCCATCTGACCGCCGGTGTGCTCGATCCGCAACTGCCCCTCGCGCACCCCCCGCAGCCGCCGGGTACTCACCCACTCCACGACTCCGCCGGAAGCCTCGGTATGCCACAGCTCACCGGGAACGGCGAAGTACGCCGTCTCTCCCTCGCCCCGCTGACCCCGGCCAAAGGAGACGCACAGCACGCCGCCGTGGCAGCAGATGCTGATCCACAGCCGACGCCCCTTCTCCAGACCCGCGATCGCCGGAAGCGTCCCCTCCGTGGGCTCCAGACGCTCCCAGCGTCCGGCCTGAGTATTGTTGATCTGCAGATAGGCCGCCGCTCCGCCGTACGGCAGTACCAGTGCGAACTCCTCGGCATTCAGCCCGAACTGCAGCCGCGTCCCGGGCGGGCAGGCCGCCCGGTCGTGCTCCACCCCCGGCTCGCCCCGCCACAGACACACCTCAATCGCCGGATTGGGCGGGAGGACGAAAGTGCTCGTGGCACTGCAGCTCACCGGCTCTTGGCCCTCATTGGCACCGCGCCTCTGGTAAAGCAGCTTCCCCGGATACTCCGGGTCCGCCAGCTCCTCCCAGACGCCCCCAGCCGTGTTCCACCAGTCCAGCCCGATCTGCTGACCGGCGTCCAGATAGCGGGCGCTCCCGAAGCCGCCTCTTTTCCCCGGAAGCGCCAGGTAGCCCACCTGAGGGAGCGCCGCCGTACCATCGACCTCCGCGTTCACCAGTTGCAGCTCCGAGCCGTCGAAGGTATCGCAGCTCCACTGGCCCTGAGCCTGCAGCTCCGCGGCGGTGGTCTTTACCGCCGTGCCCTCGTACCGCATCCGGAAGCGGCAGCCCGGCGAGTACAGCTTCACCCTACAGCGTCCCCGCGCCCTCCTGGCCATCACAGCCTCACCCATGTCTCCCCGTCGTCGTGCGAGCGGTAGTGCGCCACCTGCCCGCCCGTGGGCACGGCGCACCACAGCACTCGCCCGCTGCTGTCCATCTTCAGCAGTCCCACCCTCTCGGCGTTGGTGCTGCTTTCCGCCGCCACCAGGGCCGAGGTGGCCCCGCCGTAGCCAAGCAGCGTGCTGAAGTAGTCCTGGCTGCGTCGGATCACCTGGCCCACACCGCTTTGGTAGGTCACCAGGTACTGCACCCCGTTGTACTCACACGATACCGGATAGCTACCCTCAATCACGGCGCCCACGCTCCCGAAGCTCTCGCCGCCGTCCACGCTCTTCAGCCACCGCACCGTGCCTTCCACCTCGTAGCTGAGCACCACCTCATTTCCGGGCAGTACCGTCAGGCACGGATAGTGGCCGCGGTGCAGCGCCAGCGGAGGCAGCCAGGCAGAGCACACCGTCGGCCGCCGCCGATAGTAGATCATCCCATCGCTGACGAAGGCCAGATGCAGGTCGGTGAGGTAGCCCTCCGCCACGCACGGCTCCACCGGCCGGAAGCTCCCGCAGCCGGGATGCGCCGGGGTGTATTCGCGATTGCTCACCGCCAGGTTCGCCACTTGCCCGGCCCCGCCGTCCATCAGATAGCGCCGGCCCTTCTCCCGCAGCGGCGTAGCGCGGAGCCTCCCGTGCTCGTCGGTGTCCAGCGCCTCCACGAACTCCCACGGCCCACCGGCCACACTCTCGTACAGGCTCAGGAGCCCCTCGGTTTCCCGGAAGCACTGGATGTGCTCGGGGTCCACGGCAAGGCCGTGCACGGTGCCGCGAGGGTACTTATAGAAGTACACCTCATACGGCACACCCGCCGCGATCTGATACGTCCCGCAGCACGGGGCCAGATACGGGTCGGCACCGAGGTCCTCGTTGCTTTGCTCCAGGTCCCACCAGTAGAAGCTACTATCCACCTGCGCCTCATCCGCGTCCTGGTTCTGTGCCTGCTGCTCCGGGGGCGGGTCGGGCCGGGTGCACTCAAAGCCCTCCTGCCAGTTCAGCTCGCTGCACCAGCGCCCCAGGCTCTTGGCATAGTCCAGCCGCGTCGGCTCCCCCTGATAGTCCGGGCTGTGCTCCCGGCGCTGGATATACAGAAGCTTGCGCTCCGGCCCCGTCTGCCCGTAGCCGTAGTCGATCTCCAGAGCGTCCTTGCCGTCCACCACGGCCCCGAAACCCAGCCAGGCACTCCCAATCCAGCCCCAGGAGGGCTTGTAGCGCATCCACAGGTGCCGCTCGGGTTCAGGGCGTTGCCCCTCCCCCGGGTCCAGTACCAGTTGCAGCCCCCCCAGCTCCCATTCTTCCTCACTCTCGCCGGGGTTCGGGGGCAGCTCGAAGGTCAGCCGGTCCACCACCTGCATCCGCGCCGCACCCACCGGCATCACCGCCTCATGGTTCAGCACGAAATCCACCAGGAGATCGTTGTCGCCCTGCTTGACCGGGAGGTCGAAGGTCAGCGTATGCCTGGTGCGGGTGTAGCTCCACTGTCCCTCCGCGCCGAACCGGTGCGAAAAGTCCGTGTAGCACGGGTCGGACACACTCGGCACCGAATAATCCACCCGCAGCCTGGCCACCGCCGGCCGCGGCGCACGCAACTGCACCCGCAGATAGCGGTAATTGGCCCAGTTGAAGAGGTCCTCGCCCGCGATCCCACCGGCCTCCGGGTCCCACCAGTCCGGGTCGTCCTGCGTCTGTTCGAGCGGCAGATTCGCCTTGAGCATGATCGGCCAGTCCGGGTGGTGCTCGGCCTCCGGGTCGTCGAGGTGATCCGCCAGCCGCTCCATCCGCAGCCAGTAGCGGGTCTTGAGGTCACGCGAAACGGCCGGGGCGCTTGCCCCGGCCGTCACGGTCCACAGGTCGTTGTCACCGGGGGCCACCGTCACCCCCGGCCCGGCCTCCCAGGGTCCGGCGCGGCTGGGCAGGCCGTAGGTGTCGTTGATCTCCAGACTCGCGCGGTGCCCGATGCCGATCCCCGCCTGCCACCACGGCGGCCCGTCGCAGCGCGTGGCATTCCGCGGGCGCAGACACAGGCCGCAGCGCCGGTCGTTCTGTGTCTCCACATCACCGCCCACATCCTCGCCATTGGCCTCCCGCCACGCCTCGGTCACCCGCACCTGGATGGCGTTGCTCGAGAGCTTCCGCCACTCGTGCTCGAACAGCCAGGAAAGATACGCCTGCAGGCAGGAGTGTTCGGAGACGAAGGGCACCGCCTCCGGGCTGTACTGTCCTGTGTACGGGTCCTGCACGTAGCGGATGAAGTTGCTGGTGTACTGCACGTCATAGCCCGGGCCGCCCGTGTCCATCATGCCGTCGTGTGCGATGGCCGTCAGGAGCGTGGGCGCCAGGATCTGCGCCCCCAGGCCCCCGCTGCTATAGGTGCCCTGCAGGTGCTCGATCTCGATGGTATTACCGGCCCGCACGTGGTAGCAGTTGCCGGTGTTTTGCACTCGCGACCAGCCGGGCGCCACCGTGGCGTTGGGCACGTAGCCTGAATCGCCCGGGTTGTAGAGGTCCACCGTGTCGCCGCCCACGGGCGTATCCCCCCAGCGGATATCGCTCACCCGGGCATAGACGGTATTGGGCGAGGGGGCGCAGTTGAGGGCGAGGCCGATTCCGAGGCCGAAGTTGGCGCCGATCTCAACCTCCTGGCC
>CAYRFY010000624.1:4599-4907 GCA_964423635.1 uncultured Armatimonadia bacterium
CCGAGGTCGCCCTGGACCCAGCAGGGCCCGCAGGTCACGGTGATCATGGTGTTCTGATCCGCATACCAGGCGTCTCGTGCCGTCTGGTCAGTGAAATCCATCAACTGTCGATCATCCGGAGGGTGACTGGTCCGCCCGCGCTTGAGGTAAAGGCCCGAGACGGTGATGGAAGCGTCAAAGGCTAGTTCGGTCACCATGATCCCGTCTGTGGGATCTGGCAGGAAGGGCCCTGCTGTCTGGCCCTCCCATCGACCCACATAGAGCCAGTACAACTGCGTGTCCTGCACCATTCCAACGCTCACCGTGAG
>CAYRFY010000625.1:0-4901 GCA_964423635.1 uncultured Armatimonadia bacterium
CGCTGTGAGGGTCCGACCGAGAAGTCCGGCCGGCCCGGCTCATGTCATTCTGGAGCACCTGATTCACAAGTGCCGCTTGGGCGAAGAACCCCGTTGAATGCCAGGGGATTCTTCGAGCTGCTCCCTCCGGGAGCGGGCGCTCTCAGAATGACACTCTCACGCGAAGGTGGACTTCTCGGCCGGACCTACAGAACTCCGGCTGGATTCCCAGGCCGCGGGCGGCAGATGGCGCCTACCCTCAAAGAAGAGAGCCCCACCGACCTGTGGTCCGGTGGGGCTCATCGCGTGTGGTCTGAGGTCGGAACGTCTCGCCGACTACCTGCGCTTACCGCCCTTACCGCCTTTGCCGCCTCTGCCCTCACCGCGCGGCGGCGCGAGCTTGGCGAGTTGGTCCTTGGTGAGGGTGGACTTCAGCTTGGCCTCAATCGTCTTCTGGGAGGCCGTCACGGCGGCTCCTACCTTCTTGGCGTCCCCCGTCTTGAGCGCCGCCTTGCGGCTATCCCAGGCCTTGGCGAAGGTCGGGCGCAGAGCTTTCATCTGGGCATTGGTGAGTTTGACCCGGAAGGCGAGACCCGCCCAGGTCTGGTCGATGTAGAACAGAGACATCATGCTCGCGGGGTCGGCGCCGCTGCCGGGCTTCATGATCTTGCCAAGCGAGCTCTTGGCCAGCGTCTCCCAGGCCCTGACGTTGTTCAATTGCGCCTTGCTCAGGATCTTGCCGATGCTCTGGTCCAGGGCTGCCCTGGTACTATCCATGGCCTTCCTCATGGCTGCGGGGTCCGGGCGTTGGCCGGACTGACGGGCTTTCTCCCAGACGGCACGACGCGCGTCGGAGGCCTTCTGGCAGGCGATGCGCAGGGAGTTGAACTGCTGGTCGCTGAGAGTGCACTGGAAGTTGCACGCCGACCACGCCAGCTCGGTGTACATCATCTGTGTCGGGTCGAAGTTGCCGCCCGGGCCGCCTCTGGCACCGAGGCCTCCGCGACCGCCCGGCCCCGGCTGCGCGACGGCGGCGGTTGCCAGCAGGCTCAGTGCGAGCACCGGCACCAGGCCTGAGACCAGGAGCACCCGCGTCGTTCCATACCTAACCATACCGTTCTCTCTCCTCGTGTGTTCCGTCTTCGTGTTGCGCATACGCCGCCTTAGTGTGGGCTCGCGGCAAGCCGTTACAGCGCCGGCGGGCAGGTGCTCGCCCGCTGTCCGTCGAACAGCCGACAGTCGCGGGACGAGGGGTCAAGCCACCACCCCCGCCCTTACGCATCATATTCCCCTTTCGGCAGGAGAGACCAACCATGGGTATCAGCCTCGGTCTGGTGGGCCTCGGCAGCTTCGGCAGCTCCTTCGCGGAGCTCTTCAAGAGACACCCTCTCGTGGACCGCATCGCACTTTGCGACCGCGAGCCCGAGCGCATCGAGCGGTTCGCCGAGAAGCCGTCCTTTTCCGACAAGTTCGCGCCCGGCGATGCCTACGACTCGCTGGAGGAGATTCTCCACAGCGACCTGGACGCCCTGGCGATCATCACCCAGCCGTGGCTCCACGCCCCCCAGGCTCTGGCGGCCCTGGAGGCCGGCAAGCACGTATACAGCGCCGTTCCCATCTCCAGCGTTCCCGATGGCGACGAGATTCTCGAGTGGTGTGACAGGCTCGTGGAGGCCGCCACACGCACCGGGCAATTCTACATGCTGGGCGAAACCACCTACTATCGCCCAGAGGCCATGTTCTGCCGGCGCAAGGCCGCCGAGGGGGCCTTCGGGAGTTTCGTCTTCGCCGAGGGGGAGTACTTCCATGACGTCGACTCGGCGTGTAACCTGCGCGAGGTGCAAAAGAGCCGCCAGGCCAGCAAGGCGGGCCAGGAATGGCTGGTGCTGCGACAGAAGTACGTGGACAGGGGCGTCAGAGGCGGCCCCATGCACTATCCCACCCACTCGGCCTGTGGCCCGGTGTGCACCATGAACGCCCACGCGGTCAAGGCCACGGCCTACGGCTATCGCAACCAGACCGATGACCCCTACTTCGCCAATGAGGCCTTCAGCAATGAGACGGCACTGTTCGAGATGAGCAATGGGGCCGTGGTGCGCCTGTGCGAGTACCGCGAGATAGGCCTGCCCGGCGACGAAACCTTCCGGGTCTTCGGGACCAAGGGCAGCTACACCCGGGGCACGTGGCAGGACAACAAGTCCGTGACGCCGCTGACGGTGCAGGACATGCGGGACCCGCTGCCGCCGGAGGTGGTGGAGGCCTTCAGTGAGGGCGACAGGGAGGCCGACTTCTACGGTGGGCACGGCGGCTCCCACGCCTACCTCGTCCATGAGTTCGTGGATGCGGTGGTCAACGGCCGTCAGCCGAAGATCAACATCTGGGAGGCCTCGCGCTACATGGCTATGGGGGTGATGGCGCACAAGTCCGCCCTTCGCGACGGCGAGCGACTGGATGTTCCCGACTGGGGAGATGCGCCCACATAGGCGGGTCCCCACCGGTGGAGGACGGTAGCGACGACCGCGCCCGGCGGAGGCGTGTCTGTGCCTCGGGCAGATGTCCGCCGGGGCCGGTGACCTACTGCGCCTCCTGAAGCCTCTTCAGCAGATCGTCTCGTGCCCCGTCGATGTGACTTTGCAGGAGCTTCTCGCTGGTTTGAGCGTCCCCGGCCCGGAGGGCTACCAGGATCGCGCGGTGCTCCTCTACGGTCTCCTGCAGCCTCTGCGCCGAGCGGGGATACACGCGGCGCACGCGGTAGGTGTAGTTCCACAGACTGCGCAGGAACTCGCCGGCTCTGGCATTGCCCGAGGCGTCCGCCATTTGCGCGTGGAACTCGCGGTCCAGATGGAGCAGGGCCTCGTGGTCACCGCGGTCGGTGGCCTGCTCCATCTCCTGCCGCAGTGCCTCCAGAGCCCCGAGCTGTTTCTCCGAGAGCTTGCCCGCGATCTGCCGGGCCACGAGACCCTCCAGCGCCCCCATCACGTCGTAGGCATTGGCCACACTCTCGGCGGTGAGAGCGCTGACCGTCATGCCCTTGCGCGGCACATGCACGGCCAGCCCCTCGGCGGCCAGCACCTGCAATGCCTCCCGCACCGGGACGGGGCTCATGCCCAGCTCGGAGGCCAGGGCCGCGGCACGCAGGGGTGTGCCCGGCGGCAGGGCGCCCTCGAGGATTGCGTCACGTATCCGCATCAGCGCTCTGGCCTGCAGCGACCGGGGCTGCTGCGGATCGGGGAGGAAGGGCCTGTAGTCCATGGACGGTCCTTTCGGGCTGCAACGTATCTGCCGGCAGACGGTCTGCTCACTCATATTATGCAGGTTCCGGTAGAGTGGCTACTCATGTCGTCACATGCCCCGCATATGCTTCTGGCGAGGCGCTGGGTCGTGCCTCCCCCCGCCTGCGGGGGGATTGAGGGGGGCGCCGTAGGACCGGCGGTGCGCAACGGCCGGGACCCCACCTTGGCCCTCCCCGCAGGCGGGGCGGGAGCACGACTAACGGCTCCTCACCGCCGGCTCGTTGCTCCACCAAACGGCCGAGGCGCCACAACGGAGACGCTCCCGCCGAACGCGAGCCATCATTCCGCGCGCCACTGTGGCTCAATCTGGCTCCAGTACGTTCATGCATAATGTCAGAACTCCTGACACGCCATACCGGGGGCGCAGGAAACCCTGGTAGAAGTGGTTTCGCCGGGCCGGTATTTCGGGAGATCAATGTCTCTTCTTCGGAGTACCAGGGATCTACAATGGATCAACGCCCGCCTACACTTCGAATGCGAGGCCCGTCGAAGAGAGACATCTCGCTCATGTCGCATGTCAGGAGTTCTGAATGTGAGTTCTCAGTCCACCTGCACGTCCACGACCGTCACGCCCTTCCCCGGCACGCGCACCCGGAAGGTCGTTCCCTCCGGCCGGATCTGCAGGGAAGGGAAGCTGGTGAGGACACTCACCGACCGGATCGGGCGCCGGACATCCACGGTCGGTGCGGCGTAGACGGCGATCTTGCTCTTGACGGCCAGGCGTAGCACACCGGGGGCCTGCTGCACGGCCATGAGCGTCACGGCATCCGCGCCGTCGGTGACGACCGGTGCTCCGGACACCTCGTTGATCACCTGCACACAGGCCGTGAGGAACGCCGGGCTGACCCGGCGGGCGTACATGTGGTACCAATAGCCGCTCTCGTCTTCCACCGCGAGCAGGTCATCCGGGATGGTCTCCGGCTCCTCCGGGGCCACGATGTCCGGCGCGCGCAGGTCGGAGGCCCCCCAGACGCCACAGTGCAGCTCTGCAGGCGGCAGAGGGTCTGGAAACTCCAGGTCGGCCGGGGGTAGCGATCCGGGCTCGCGGCCGATCATCACCACCGGACCGGCGTCATAGGCCCTCACCGCTGCGAGCTCATTCGCCGGCAGCAGGTGCGGGTTGAGCACCAGTAGAGGGCCCCTGGCGGCGTGTAGTTGCTCGATGCGAACCGTGCTTTGCACCGCCGCGCCCAGTGTCATGAGTTGGAACAGTAGCCGGTGCGAGTTCCAGGTCCGGGTGGCGGTGAAATCCGCTACCTGAGCGGCCATGGCCGCATCGGACCAAAGCAGAGTGGCGCCCAGGGCCGCTGCGGGCGCCGGGCCGAAGGCCAGGGCCCACCGCTCACGAAGCCAGCGCCAGTGGTCCGGGTCAAGACCGTCACCCAGGCAGACCAGGAACCCGTCGGCTCCGGGGCGCAGGCCCTCGGCGCTCTGATGCCAGACGTTGGCGAGTGAGTAGATCTCCCGCTCCAGTAATGTCGGCATATGCCGGATGGCGTCCCACTGTTCCACCACATCATGGGCGTTGTGCAGGAAGATCAGTCTCGTGTCCGGCACGTAGGCCCGGATGAGCATGAGCATGGCCAGGAAGTCGTAGTGCCGACTCTCGTGGGCGGCCATGGGGCGCGG
>CAYRFY010000626.1:0-3300 GCA_964423635.1 uncultured Armatimonadia bacterium
CCCGCTAGGCGGGAGCTACCGCGACCGCACGACACAGGGCGCACGGCCGCCCCCATCCGCCGGACTGCGCTGAACACATACCGGGCGACGCCCCAGCGCGGCCTCAACGGTCCCGCGGACCGCAGCTCCGCCCCGGCGTGCCACCCGCTTGGCGCCGGAGGCCGGACCCAAGGTCACGGGGCCGGAGGTCTACCGAGCGCCGCCCGGGAGCGCGGCTATCGTGCCGGGCCTACTCCAGAATCGCCCCCTGAGCCTGCAGCGCCTCCCTGACCGCCCCATAGCTCACCACGCCGGTGTCTCCCTCCCTCCGCGCCGCCAAAGCCGCCGTCACTCCCGCCGCCTGCCCGATGGCCAGGCAGCGCGACATCAGCCGGAAGGTGTCAATCACCCGGGCCTCCGCCGAGATCGCCCTGCCGGCGGCCACCACGTTGCCGTAGCTCGCCGACAGCAGCGCCCCCCGGGGCACCGCCCGGATGCCCACATTACTCTTCCCCCACGATGAGGTGAACCCATCCAGACCGTGGCCGCCGTACCATCGGGTGCCGAGAGCCACCGGCTCGGCCACCGGCACATCGCGATCCACATCCTCGCAGGTGATGGTCTCCTTGCCCACGATGCATCGCCCCGCACGCACCCCCACCTCCGTGGCGGTGTCCACAAGAAAGCAGTCCACGAAACTGGGGATGTGCCGGCGAAACCAATCCACAGTCACCAGGGCCTGCTCCCGCAGCTCACCGTCCATGCGGGTCAACTCCGCGGAGGATAGCCCATCGCCCGCCGTCAGCGTGAAGTTCAGCAACACCTCCCCCGGATTGAGGGTCGCAAAGCCCATGAACCGGTCCTGCGCCGCGAAGGGGATCTTGCCCTGCTCCACCAGCCTGTAGAAGACCTCCTCCACCTGCGGACGGTGGAACCCTTTCACACCGCCCACGCGAAGCAAGATAGTCTTGGTCATCGTGTCCTCCACCGGGCTTGCGGTCACTTGCCCTCCCGCGCGGGCGACGAGGTGGGCGTCCCCCGTGGCGTCGACGAAGACCCTGGCACAGATCATCTCCGGCCCCTCAGCGGTATCGATGACGGCGGCCGCGAGGCGCCCGTTCTCCACAGTGGCCCCAATCAGCCGGGCGTAGAAGAGCCGCTCGCAGCCCGCGCGCTCCAGCAGGCGGTTGGCCGCCACGCGAACGCCCTCCACCGAGGTGATGACATTGCCCAGCAGCGGGCGGTCGGCGATGGGCCTCGACTCCGGTGTGGCACTGGGCTCCTGGATGAAGGCGGCGTGCCCCATGCGGTCCAGCTCGCGCACGAGGTCATCGGCGATGCCTCCCACGATCTGGCGCCCATCGTGGGCAAAGCCCATGAGATAGGGGCAGCAGCAGGCCGCCGCCACGCCTCCGGCAAAACCGCGGCGGTCCACCACGAGGGTCCTCGCTCCGAGCCTTGCGGCCGCACAGGCCGCGCCAATGCCGCCGGGCCCGGCGCCGATGACGGCAACATCGAAGGGTCCCCTCATGAGCCGGTTGTCGTCTGTCCCGGTTGCGCCCGGTGACATGTGCTCGTTCCTCCTGTCGTGAGTCGGCGCCATCCGGACGCCGACGGCTCGAGCCTCCGGCCACCGACAACGTCTGAGAGCGACACCGCGGCGGCACGCGCCCGGCCCTCACCACCCCATCGGATACCGACCGTACTCCTCGATGAGCTCGTGATAGTAATCGTAGCTCTCTACCGGGACGTCGGGGCCAATGCTGTGGGTGCCGATGACCAGTCCTCCCTCGCGGCCGGCGCTCAATACCTCCAGCGTATGCTGCCGGATCTGCTCCCGGTTGCCCCTGGGGAGGATCTGGTTATTGCAGATCCCGCCCAGCAGGGCCAGCCTGTGGCCATACCGCCTGCGCAACGCCGCCACGGAGAGCCCTGCATTGGGCTCCACCGGGTTGATCCCGTCAAAGCCGATGTCAATGAACCTGTCCAGTAGCGGGCCGATGTTGCCGTCGCTGTGCAAGATCACCTTGCGGGCCCCGGCGGCCTTGAAGGCCGACACCATCTTGGCCCACGCGGGGACGAGGATGGCGTCGGCGGTCCGGGGTGAGAACATGGGCGACTGGGCCGAGGCCATGTCATCGAAGATCCAAACGCCCGTATCATACAGATCCCAGCGCCGCAGCTCCTCGAGGCCCACGGCGATCAGATGGTCGGCGATACGCATCGTCAGCTCGGCGGCGAAGGCCGGGTCCTCGACCGTGTCCATCAGGTAGTTGACCTCACCGCGCACGAAGTATGTGCGGATGAAGGGCCCGCCGGTCTTGGCAAAGACGCAGGTGCGCTCCTTGAGAGCGGGCATGCCGGCGTCGTAGCTTTGGTAGCGCGAGGCCATGTCGGGCGGGTCGAAGTGCAGCTTGTCCAGGTCGCGCTTGTCTTCCAGGGCGTTCTCCACCTGCTCGTAGAAGTACCCTCCGGGGATGGTGCGCACCACGCGGCCCCAGCCGTCCCGCCTCAGCACCTCCTGCGGGGTCTCTCGCAGCGTCTCAGCCCTGGAGGGCGCGATGGCCTCGTCGCCCACCACGATCTGCACGTCGATCCCATAGTGATCCTTAGGGTCAATGTCGGCGTACTCGGGCTTCTCATCGCGCCACTTGGCGACCCACTCGCCCCAGAACTCATCGAACCGCGGCACGCGATCGGGGGTCCCAAAGTCCAGCGCGGTCATGACGCGTTGTTGGGAAGTCATGGCAGCCTCCGGGGCCGATGGTGGAGGCGGATAGTTCGCCGGGAGCGGGGAGCAGGCCTTCGAGGGGGCGGGCGGACGACCGGATCCCAGACACGAATGAAGCCCGGCGGGGTATCCCCATCAAGCCCACAAGGGGCACCGGGCAATAGATCGAGGGTGTTCCCTCTGCTGCTATTATGCCCATCCGGGGGACCGATGCAACCACCGATTGCCGACAGCCATGACGCGATCGCGGCCCCAGACCTGCCGGTCGCCACTTCTTCGTTGCGATACTCGCCCGACGCCACTACGCGCCTGCCGCCGTCCCTCGCCCGTGCCTCCCCCTGAAGGCCTCCTCGCGCCTCCGGCGAAATACTCACCCATAGGAGGCATTCCCATGCACCGCATCGCTGCGCTATCGCTGATTGCCCTACTCACGATCGCAATCTGCCACGCCCAGGACACCAACATGATCCGCAATCCCGGGTTCGAGGAGGGACAAGACGCGCCGGCCCAGTGGCACCTGGGCATGGAAGGCGTCGGTGCCGGTTCGGCGCGTTGGGTCACCGAGAACCCGTATTCGGGCAGGTACTGCG
>CAYRFY010000626.1:3310-4896 GCA_964423635.1 uncultured Armatimonadia bacterium
ACTGCGTGCGCCTGGAGATGGAGGAGGCCGGCAACTACTGGATGGCCCGGCAGACGTACGACAAAGGCACCGCGCTCCCGGAGCACACCTATCAGATCCGCGGCTGGTACCGGAGCACGGGCAACGTCGCCCACCCGTGCGTGTACTCCAAGGACGCGGCCGGCGCGTTCCTGGGAGCGTGGGAAGCGGGCTTGCCGCCAAGCGAGTCCTGGAAGCCGTTCCGCTTCGTGTTCAAGAGCAAACCGGGAACGGACCACTTCGAACTGCAAATGCGCGCCCAGGGCGGGCCGGGCGTGTGCTTCTTCGATGATCTGGCCCTGGAGGATGGCGAGGCTTTGCTCTCCCAGGGGGAACTGCTGATGGCGTCCCTCTTGAAGCTCGCCGCCGACAACCCCGACTACCTGTGGGCGATCGTCGCCGACGGCGGCGCCGCTCAGTTCGAGCTGGTGGGAGCGCCGGCCGTGGAGGTGGCCTGGGCCGTCTCCGGAGGTGCCGCCCCCGAGGGCTTTGGCATTCGGGTAGAGCATGCCGACGGCGCCCGCGTTCAGACCCGTGTGCTGGCGGAGGGGCCGGATAATGCAGAGCTGAACACCGCCGCTTTGCCCGCGGCCGGGTACCGCCAGACGAAGGTAGTGGCCTACTCGCAGGCCACCGGGGTCCCGCCGGTGCTGCTGGTCGGGATCAAGGCAAGCGCCGGGGTCCGCACCTGCTTAATGGGCGCCACGGCCACGCCCCTCGCAACGGCCCCCGCCGGTCTCGAGTTGCCCTGGCAGACCGGCCTGCTGCCGGCCACCGTCGCCAGGCTGGCCAGGATCCGTCAGGCCAACCGCCACCGCGTCCTGACCGCGGCGCTCGGCGCCCCCCCGGGGGAAGCCACCACGCGCGTCTGCTCGGCGTGGCTCAACAACACCGACGAGCAGTGGCTGCGCTGGGCCATGGAGCACGGCCACGAGCCGCCCGCAGTCGCCGCCGGAGTGCGCAACGAGTATCTCTCGCTGCAGGTCCTCTTCGCGCCGGGAGCAAAGACGGACAAGCTCCAGGCCACAGTGAGCGACCTTGCCGGTCCGGGCGGAGCGGTTATCCCGGCCGCCCGCTGTCAGGTGCGGATGCTTGATTACGTGCCCTTCGCCGGAAAGTGGCTGCCGGACCCGCTCAGGCAAGACCAGCCCTTCAAGGCTCCCGAGCACGGCCCCATCGTCCTGTGGCTGACCGTGCACGTGCCCGCCGACGCGGCCGCCGGGGAATACACGGGCCGCCTGAGCATCACGCCCGAGGGCGCAGACACCACGCAGACAGAGTTCGCCCTCCGCGTCTGGGACGCCACCTTGCCCCCTGAAACCCACCTGCAGTCCAGCTTCTGGCTCTTCCGCGGCCAGATCAACCAGTACTTCGGCATCGAGGGCGATGTGGCCATGGAGGACTATTTCCCCTATATCGACTTGGCCACATCTCACCGCCTCAGCCCCATCGACACCCTCGAGGGGCCCACGGTGCCCATGGTCTCGGTCTACCGCGAGGAAGACGGCGCCCTGAGCTATGACTTCTCCCACTGGGACCGATATCTGGACCGGATGAAGCGGGGCGGG